>NZ_JBKFAX010000031.1:0-43385 GCF_053345865.1 Mycobacterium sp. C31M
CTTGGGCATCGTCGATCGAGGCCAGGGCGACCTGACCGGTCACCTGCCCGGAGGCCGGGTTGGTCACCGGCGCCGTCGAACCAGACGAACCCTCGAAGAAGGTGCCGTTGAGCCAGTGCTGAATGGTGGCCTGCATTGCGATGCGCTCGCTTTCTGTCGGAGTCGACTCTCAGCATGCGGCCCTTCAAGACCGGCAGTGGAGACAAAATGTCTCAGATATCGCGGTCATGCTTACAGTGTGTAAATGAAGCTCACCATCGCCGATGTGCTCGACCTGCCGGTGCTGCGGCGCGGTGAGCCCGAGGTGCTGAGCGCCCGCCGCTTCGACGAGGCGATCCGCTGGGTGCACGTCAGCGATATCGCCGACCTGTCTGCACTGGTGACCGGCGGCGAACTGGTGCTCACCACCGGCGCCGCACTGCGCGCCGACCCACGCCGTTATCTGCAGGGCATGGCAGCCGCCGGGGTGCTGGGTGTCGTCGTCGAACTCGGCGGGGCGGAGCTGCCGGACGGCACCGGCCGCTACGCCGAGCAGTTCGACCTGGCCCTGGTGGCGCTGTACCGCGAGGTGCGCTTCGTCGAGGTCACCGAGGCCGTGCACCGGCTGATCGTCACCGACCAGTTCGACCGGGTGGAGTTCGACCGCCGGGTGCACGAGACGTTCACAGACCTGTCCATGAAACGGGCCTCTGTCGGCGGCATCGTCGATGCCGCTGCCGCCATGCTCGACGAACCCGTGGTGTTGGAGGACCTGTCGCACCGGGTGCTGGCGGTGTCCGGACGCGGGCAGACCACCGAACTGCTGCGGGACTGGGAACGTCGCTCCCGGCGCACCGCCGGCACCGAACACTGGACGATGACGGCCGTCGGTCCGCGCACCCAGGAGTGGGGTCGGCTCATCGTCCCGTGCACCACCACTGACGCGTCGCGGACCCAGATGGTGCTGGAGCGTGCCGGGGTGGCACTGGCCCTGCACCGGATGATCGAACGCGACCGCTCCGGTCTGCAGCATCAGGCACAGGCCGGGCTGATCGACGATGTGCTGCGCAGCCGGATCACCGACGAGGGTGAGGTTGCCGCCCGGGCGCATGCGCTCGGGTTGCGGTCGTCGGCGCGCTATCTGCCGGCCGCCGTCCGCATAGACCGACCGGCGGACGCGGATCCAGTTGCCGGACAACGACACAACATATCGTTGCTGGACACCGTCACACACACGGTGAACAGCTCCGGGCACAGCGGACTGTTCTCGGTACGACGCGACGGTGAGATCGGGCTGGTGCTGTCACTGAGCGTGACCCGGCCCGACGATGCCGCGTTGAGCGCACTCGGTACCGAACTGCGCCGCGAGATCCGTCGCGTCGAAGGAGTGTCGGATGCCGTGCTGGCGGTGGGCCAGCCGGTGAGCCGGGTCATCGACGCGGTGCACGGACTGGGCGAAGCGGCACATATCGCCGAGGTGGCGGCGGCCATGGCCGACCAGACCTGCGCCTTCTACCGTGCGGCTGATGTCCGGCTGCGCGGGCTGATCGCGCTGCTGCGCTCCGACCATCGGGTGCAGGCCTTCGCGGAGAGCGAGCTCAAGGCGATGCTGGCCGGTGATTCCGCGAATATCGCAGTGCTGCAGGAGTATCTGCGATCAGCCGGGAACAAGGCTGCCGTCGCACAGACGCTGCACATGAGCCGACCCGCGCTGTACAAACGGCTGGCCGCGATCGAGAAGACGCTCGGTGTGGAACTCGACGACGGTGAGTCCCGCACCTCGCTGCACGTGGCACTGATGGTGCACGACGCGCAGCGGTTGCGCCGCCGGGCCGACGTCACCGCCGCACCGGTGCCGACCGAGATCATCGATCCCTACACCTGAGCCGCGCGCTGCGGTTAGGTTCGCAGATGTGACCATGCTGGACACGGCGCGCAGGATCATGGGCTACGAGATGCGAGTCGCGGAGTGGATCGGGTTGGCGGTGCTCCTGGGGATTCCGTACCTCGGCGTCGGATTGCTCTGGGCCGCCACACATCCCGGCCCGGTGGTCGGTTCCGTGCTGGCCTGGCCGCTGCTGCTGCTCTACAGCTTCTGCGGGATCTGACGTGTCGCGGTTGACGACGATCCTGAGCGCACCGGTCAAGGTCGAGGCGATGATCGAGATCCTGATGTGGCTCGCACTGCCCTACATCGTGATCGGGCTGGTGTTCACCATCGCGCACCCCGATGATGTGCGCACGTTGGAGAAGCAGGTTCGGACACAGCTGCCCGCGGGCGCAGATGTAGCGGCATTCGGGGCGACGACCCTACTGTGGCCGATGATGCTGATCACCGGGCCAGTCGAGGAGCACTGCCGTGTCGGATGACGACCTTTCAGATTTCGAACACACCGAGTTCACCCACGATGGCAAGACCCGCGCGGTCTTCCGTAAGGGCAGCGGTCCCGCCGTCATCGTGATCGCCGAGATCCCCGGCATCACCCCCAAGGTGCTCGACTTCGCCCGCAAGGTCAGCGATACCGGCTGCACCGCGGTGCTACCGCATCTGTTCGGGGTGCCCGGCCGCGAGCCGTACCCGAACTACCCGGTCGCCCTTCGCAACATGGCCACCTCGATGGTTCCGGCCTGTGTCAGCAAGGAATTCGTGGTGTTGGCGACCGGTCGGACCTCGCCGGTGATCGGGTGGCTGCGGGCGTTGGCGCGGGCCGAGCACGAACGCTGCGGCGGTCCCGGAGTGGGTGCCGTCGGTATGTGCTTCACCGGCGGTTACGCGTTGGCGATGGCCGCCGACGATGTGCTGCTGGCGCCGGTGCTGTCCCAGCCGTCGATGCCGGTGCCGCTGACGGCGGCGCAGAAGCGCTCGATCGACATCTCGCCTGCGGATCTGGAGATCGTCAAGGGCCGCTGTGCCCGCGGGTTGACGGTGCTCGGGTTGCGGTTTGATTCCGACAAACTGGTTCCGGCCGAGCGGTTCGACTTCCTGCGTGAACAACTCGGCGATGCCTTCGTCGCGGTGGAGCTCTCGGAGGCCGACGCCAATCCGGACGCTCTGCTGACCCCGCACTCGGTGCTGACCGAGCATCTGATCGACGAGCCCGGCCAGCCGACCCGCGCCGCCCTGGATCAGGTGCTGGACCTGTTCCGCAGCCGGCTGCTGGTCGCCTGAATCAGCTCGCCCGGGTCCAGGCGACACGCAGTTCGTCGCGGTCGCCGAACCGCTCCAGATGGCTGCCGACCACCTGTTCCAGCTGTGACAACTGCCCCACCGGTCCGGTGATGTCGAGTTCGAGGCTGCCGTCCGCGGCGGTCACCGAGGCGCGACCGTCGGCGCCGAGCTTGATCCAGCCCGCACCCTGCTCGGCCGACCACTCACCGCCGTACCGCCGGCCCATGTGGTGAACCAACTGCTTGCCGTACCGCTCGGGTCGGTCGGTGGGCACGCTGGCATGCGTCGACCCCTGTTTGACGGTCTTTCTCCAGAACGGCACGGACAGAGGCTAACCGGGCCGCGCCGACGACGGGAAGCCTCGGTGCGGGTCCGGTGTTGTCGTCGATGGAGCGCATACCGGCCGGGGTGTTCTCACTCACAAATCCCTTGCAACGAGCGGCGCCCAGGAGGATTATCTAGATATGCTAACAACAAGGCGATTGGTGCAATCGGTCGTCGTGTCGATGGCCGCGCTGACGGCCATCGCGATCCCGACCGTCGCACTCCTGCAGGACGGTCCGGTGCCGTTCCCCATCCAGATCACCATCGCCGACCCGCTGCCCTAGAGAAAGCCACCGCCATGTCCACCCTGCTGAAATCCGTCCGAGCACTGGTCATCGCCTGTGCTGCCGCCGTGGTGCTGATCGCGCCGGCACCGACCGCGCTGGCCTCGCCGGGCATCACCGGTCACGGCGGAGCGAACGGCGGTTGCAGCAGCGGACCCAACTGGCACGGCTGCGGCGGCTGGAACCCGATCCAGGGCGGTTTCGGCAGTGGCTGTGTCAACGGCATCTGCGGCGGCTGGGACGGCTCCCGGGCCTGGGTCGAATAACCGTCAGGCCGAACGCTCGTCGGGGTCGTCCCCCTCGGTGGTCGCCAACGCGGGTGACAGCAACAGCCGGAACTGATTGCCGCCGGCCTTGCGCGCCTCGTACATGGTGCCGGTGGCGATCGTCAGCAACTCGTCGAGCACGTCGTGGGATGCGTGTTCGGTCAACGGTTTGAGTGGTGTGCTCACCACACCGAGGCTGGCCGTCAGCTGGAACGGCGCCGACTTGATGGTGCCCAGGATGCGCTCGGCCAGCGGGGTCGGGTCCGGAGTGGTGAACACATCGGCCACCAGATACTCGGCGTCGCCCTGATGTCCGATCACCGCGTCGCCGCGCACGGTCTCGCGCAGTCGCTGTCCGATCGCCACCCGGGCCCGGTTACCGCCCGTCTTACCGGACATCGCGGTCAGCAACGAGAAGCTGTCCAGGTTCACCACGATGAGGATCAGGAAGCGGTCGTCATAGCGGCTACGTGATCCGATCAGGGTGGCCACGCTGTCGTAGAACGTCGCGCGGTTGAGCAACCCCGTCAGCGGTTCGATCTCGCCGTGCGGTTTCTCGGATCCGATGAGGCGCAACACCAGTTCGCACGCCAGGGCCATGAAACAGTTGATCAACGCCACGAACACCACGCTGGCCAGAGCCAGGGTGTAGCTGATGGCCACCAGCCGCCATGCCAGCACCGCCAGCGTCAGCACCTGCACCAACCAGATGGCGACAAGCCAGTTCCGGGAGTGGAACAGCACCGCATATCCGGTCGTCACGGTGAAGGCCGCCGATCCCAGCAGACCGAGCACCGGATCGGGATCGGTCGAACTGGTCGCGGCGATCAACGCCGTGCCCAGGACCAGGCACAGCTGGGATTGGCGCCGCGTCGGCCAGTCCGAACGTGACCAGATGACCACCATCGCGGCGCACAACACGAACAGCACCGCCGCCAGCGCCAGCCGGTACGGGTGCTGGTGGTCGAAGGACGCCGCCGTCACGACCACCGACACCGTGCCCAGGCTGGCGATGATCGCGGCGACCACGCGGGACGTGGCGATCTGCATATCGCGCGCGGCCAAAAACGCGGTCAACCACTCATAGTGATCGCCGCCTTGGTGCCACCCCCACCGCATTTGCGAACGGTACCAGTTCGGGCGGTCGCGGTACGGCCGAAATATGTTCCGGCGGTGGCGCTAGCCTGGGGCTATGGGAGCAAAGGCAACGCCATGGAACCCGGCCCGACTCGGAGACATGACCGGCAGGAGCGTGATCGTCACCGGCGCGACCAACGGTGTGGGACTGGCCACCGCCGGTGCGCTGGCCGGTGCCGGCGCGCATGTCGTGATGGCGGTGCGTAACACCGAGCTCGGCGCGCAGCGGGCGCGCGAGATCGGTGGGCACACCTCGGTGGTGGCGCTGGATCTGGCCGACCTGTCCTCGGTGCGTGGCTTCCCTGGCCGCCTCGACGCCGCCGGGATCGACACCGTGGACATCCTGATCAACAATGCCGGGACCCTCACCCAGGAGCGCACCGATACCACCGACGGTTTCGAGGCGACCATCGCCACCAACCTGCTCGGCCCCTTCGCGTTGACGAACCTGCTGTTGGACCGGGTGCGTTCACAGATCATCAATGTCGGCTCCCAGGCCCACGAATCGGCCAGCTTGCGGCTGTCCGATATGCACCTGCGCACCCACAAGTGGACCGTCATGGGCGCTTACGCGGCCTCCAAGTTGGCGGTCATGCTGTGGGGTCTGGAACTGGACCGCAGGCTGCGGGCCGCGGGTTCGCCGGTGATCAGCCAGCTCACCCATCCGGGTTGGGTCGACTCGAACCTGCCGCAGGCCTCGGACACCCCGTTGATGGGGGTGGTGTTACGCGGGGTGAAGCTGGTGGCCGGCGTGGTGGCCAATGATCCGGCCGCCGGTGCGGCGACCACGCTGTACTGCATCACCGAACCGATACCGCCGGGCAGTTATGTCGGCGTCGACGGGCGCTTCGGCCTGCGTGGGGGGCCGGTGCTGATCGGTCGATCGGCGGTCGCCTGTGACTACGACATCGCGGCACGGGTCGTGCAGTTCGCCGAACAGGAGACGGGTACAACACTTTCCATCCGTTAGCCGGCAGATAACGAAGCCTTCACCTGCCGATGGCACAGTGTGGGCGTGACGGTGGGATCGGCGAACGGCGTCATCGAACGCTTTCACCGATTCTGTGAGAATGTCGTCGCCCGGCTGCCGTTCGGGCTGAGTTCCCTTGTGGCGCCCACCTTTCTGGGCTTCGCACTGATCGCGGGCTTCACCTTCAGCATCGATATGGCGCTGCTGACCGTGCTGCACAGCGGCTTCGGGGTGGCGCTGCCGATCGCGCTGACCCTCGGCTACGTGTGCGCCTTCGCGCTGGCCTACTACCTGAACCGGACGCTGAACTTCCGATCGCACGCCACCGTCGGGCCGCAGCTGACCCTCTACATCGTGGTCGTCGCGATCAACTACGCGGCGTTCATCGTCGCGCTGCCGACCTCGCTGGCCGCCGCCGGCCTGCAATACCACCTGGCCCGACTGCTGGCGGGGTGCTGCGAGGCGGTCTACATGTACACCGCGCTGCGGCTCGTGGTCTTTCGCCGCTGAGTCTTTCGGCGCTGAGTCTTCCGGCGCTGAGTTTCCGGCCAAAGCGCACCACGGCGCCGCCTGCACGGCGAAGAATGGCCGCGTCTCCTCTTCAGATATGGAGATCGACATGGAGATCGGACGCAGGCAGGCACTCGCGGGTGCCGCTGTCGTGATGGGTGTCGGCGCGGGATGTGCCGGCAACGGTGCCGAACCCGCCGCGGCACCGGCGCCGGATTCCCCGGGTGAACCGGCAACTCTGGCCAAGACGACCGAGGTGCCGCTCGGCTCGGCGCTGGTGGTCGACGGCATCGTGTTGACCCAGGCCCAACCCGGCCAGATCAAGGGATTCTCCGCGGTGTGTCCGCATGCCGGTTGTGCAGTGTCCAAGGTTGACGGAGCAGAGGTCATCTGCCCCTGTCACGGCAGCACGTTCGCCCTCGACGGCGCCGTCGTCGGCGGCCCGGCCCGCAAGCCGCTGACGCCGGTGCCGGTCACAGTCCGGGGGGATTCGGTGGTGACCGGCTGAAACGCCGTTACCATCAGCGGCTGTGGCAGACGACGACACTCCGACTGACACCACGACACCGTGGTACGAGGAGTCCTGGGCCGTCGTCACCGCCGGTGTGGCCGGTGTGCTGGTGATCGGCGTGCTCATCTACGCGGTGTTGGAGACCTCGCAGAATGCCGTCGACCCGTCCCAGGGTCCGCAGTACTACACCAACTACCCGTCATCGTCGACGTCGACGACCACCACCTCGCGGACCATCAGGTCGTCCACCACCACGACCACCACCACGTCGTCGTCGGAGACCACCACGACCACCACGTCGGAGACCGCGACCACGACGGAGACCACCACGACGGAGACCACCACGACGGAGACCACCACGACCACTTCCGAGGACGCCACCACCGAGGACGAGTCGACCGCGACGACCGAGCCGACTCTCGACGATGACAATCCGTTCATCCTGGACCCGTTCGACACCACAACAACCGCCGACGAGGGCTAGCCAGACAGGGTTCGATTAGCTCAGGATGGGAACGTCTGACAGAATCGGCTACGAGGGGAGTACTCCTGCGCTGCGGTGTCGTCATCACGTTGTCCAATGTCGGATAACCGGTGCCGCGGGTCCGCGCTCGTGTTGCGCAGGCGGAAGAGACCTCGGCCGTTTGAACGACGACCGGAGGCTCTGTATCTATGAACGTGTCCACACTCGAGTGGGGCATCACCCTCGCCGTCACCCTGGGCATCCTGCTGGTGGATGTGCTGGTGTTCGGCAGAAGGCCGCATGAGCCTTCCACGAAGGAAACCTCGATAGCACTGACCTTCTACGTCAGTCTCGCCATCGCCTTCGGCATCTGGACCTGGACTTTCCACGGCAGCCAGTACGGTGTCGAATTCTTCGCAGGCTGGCTCACCGAGTACAGCCTGTCGGTGGACAACCTGTTCATCTTCTTGATCATCATGGCCAGCTTCAAGGTGCCGCGGATCTACCAGCAGCAGGCGCTGCTGGTCGGCATCATCCTGGCGCTGATCTTCCGTGGCATCTTCATCGCGCTCGGCGCGGTGGCCATCGAGCAGTTCTCCTGGGTGTTCTACATCTTCGGTGCCTTCCTCATCTACACCGCCTGGAAGCTGGCCAAGGACACCGACCACGACGACGACGGTGAGAACGGTGTCGTCCGGTTCGCCCGCAACTACCTGAACACCACCGACAGGTGGCACGGCCTGAAGCTCACCGTCAAAGAGGGCTCCAAACGGGTCATGACGCCGATGTTCCTGGTGATCGTCGCGCTGGGCACCACCGACCTGCTGTTCGCACTGGACTCCATCCCGGCCATCTACGGGCTGACCCAGGAGCCCTACCTGGTGTTCACCGCCAACGTGTTCGCCCTGATGGGTCTGCGCCAGCTGTACTTCCTGCTCGGTGACCTGCTCAAGCGGCTGGTCTACCTGTCCCAAGGGCTGTCATTCATCCTCGGCTTCATCGGTGTGAAGCTGGTGCTGCACGCGCTGCACGAGAACGAGCTGCCGTTCATCAACGGTGGTGAGCCGGTGCACGTGCCGACCATTCCGACGCTGGCCAGCCTGGGCGTCATCATCGTCACCCTGGTCATCACCACCGTCGCCAGCCTCTACAAGACCCGCGTGGTCGACAAGAAGGACGGCGATCCGGCCACCGACGAGCAGCAGCCGGCCAAGCCCGCCGAATAACAGGTCAAATCGAATCACCCCCGTCCGATGACGGGGGTGATTCGCCGTTAAGCGTGTTGCTCAAAGCCGTTATCCCGCTGGCTGATTCACTAACGTAGGTCGTCATGCCCGACGCTGAGCCATCTTCCCGTCGCTTCGCTCGCCCCGAAGCCGCCGCGCCCGCCGCTGTCCGCAAAGCCGTCGTCGGTGCGTCCATCGGTAATGCCGTGGAGTGGTTCGACTTCGCCATCTACGGATTCCTGGCCACCTACATCGCCGCGAACTTCTTCCCGTCGGGTGATGACACCGCGGCCCTGCTGAACACCTTCGCGATCTTCGCCGCGGCCTTCTTCATGCGCCCGCTGGGCGGTTTCGTCTTCGGTCCGCTCGGCGACCGGATCGGCCGGCAGAAGGTGCTGGCCCTGGTGATCCTGCTGATGTCGGCGGCGACGCTGCTGATCGGCCTGTTACCCACTTATACGGCGATCGGGGTGGCAGCCCCGCTGTTGCTGCTGATCCTGCGCTGCCTGCAGGGCTTCTCGGCTGGTGGCGAGTACGGCGGCGGTGCGGTGTACCTGGCCGAGTACGCCCCTGACAATCGGCGCGGGTTCGTGGTCACCTTCATGGTGTGGTCGGGGGTGCTGGGCTTTCTGCTCGGCTCGATCACGGTCACCGTGCTGCAGGCGGGGCTGTCCGCCGAGGCGATGGACAGCTACGGCTGGCGCATCCCGTTCCTGCTGGCAGCGCCGCTGGGGCTGGTGGGTCTCTACATCCGGTTGCGCCTCGACGACACCCCGGAGTTCACCGCACTCAGCCGCACCGACGATGTCGCGCAGCGTCCACTGCGCGAGGCGATCACCACCTCCTGGCAGCCTATCGTGCAGGTCATCGGGTTGTTCCTGATCTTCAACGTCGGCTACTACGTCGTCTTCACCTTCCTGCCGACCTACCTGATCAAGACCCTGGAGTTCTCCAAGACCGCATCATTTCTGTCCATCACGCTGGCCAGCCTGGTGGCCCTGGTGCTGACCCTGCCGTTCGCGGCGCTGTCGGACCGGATCGGCCGGCGGCCCATGCTGATCGCCGGGGCGGTGGCCTTCGCGGTGCTCAGCTACCCGTTGTTCCTGCTGCTGACCTCGGGATCGCTGGCGGCGGCCATCCTGGCGCACTGCCTGCTGGCGGCCATCGAATCGATCTACATCTCCACCGCGGTGACCGCGGGTGTCGAACTGTTCGCCACCCGGGTGCGCTACAGCGGTTTCGCCGTCGGTTACAACATCTGCGTCGCCGTCTTCGGCGGCACCACCCCGTACGCGGTCACCTGGCTGACCGCGCAGACCGGCAACCCCCGCGCCGCCGCGTTCTATCTGGCGATCGCCGCGGTGCTGTCGCTGGGGACGGTGCTGACGCTGCGCGAATCGGCAGGCAAACCGTTGGCGGCCACCTGACGGTCCCGGGCGGGGCGAGCGAAGCGACGGGAAAACAACAAAGCCTGCCATGATGTCGGGATGAACGCGCGCGGCGGACGAGCAACGAAAGCAGACGTCGCGCGGCTTGCCAACGTCTCCTCGGCGACCGTCAGCTATGTGCTGAACAACGTCAAGGGGCAGACCATCTCGGCGCAGACCCGCGCCGCCGTGCACGCCGCCGCCCGCGAACTCGGGTACCGGCCCAACCTGGCCGCCCGCAACCTGGCCCGCGGTGGCAGCGGGGTGGTGCTCTACGTGGTGCCGCGATTCTCGCTGGGCGAGTTGCTGCTGGAGGTCGGCAGCAGGTTGACCACCGAGCTGGGCCGCCACGGCATCGTGCTGTCACTGCAGTTCGAGACCGACGACGGCCGCAACGTCGTCGACGCCGTCGCCGACCTGAACCCGATCGCGGTCACCAGTGTGTTCCCGCTCAGTGGGGCCGCGCTGGATGCCGTTGCGGCAGCCGGTATTCCACAGATCCACCTGGGCAGCGCACAGCTGCACGCGATGGGGGCGCTGCACCTGAGCGTCGGCGAGATGCGGGTGGGCCACCTGGTCTCGCGGGGGCACCGCAGACTGGCATTCGCCTACGCCGAGGCCGCCGCGATGAGACCGCTGGGCGACTACTGGTTGGCCGGACTGCGGGTCGCCGCCGCCGACCTGCCCGAGATCGTCACCGCCGGGGTCGCCGCCGACGGCAGTGATGCGGCCGAGGTGGTGCGGGGATGGGTGGCCGACGGGGTGACGGCGGTCTGCGCACAGAGTGACGAGACGGCGCTGATCGTGTTGCACGGTATCCGCGAGGCCGGGTTGCGCTGCCCCCAGGACCTGGCGGTGATGGGCGTCGACGCGATCCCGCTGGGCACGGTCAGCGCACCGCCGCTGACCTCGGTGGGCTTTGATGCCAAGACCATCGTCGAGGTCTCGGCGGCGGCGATGATGTCCGAGCTGGGTTATCCCAGCGGGCAGGAACCCAGCAGCGCGAACGTCGCGCACCTGATCCAGCGCGCCTCGACCTAGATCATCCCGAGCTTGCCCAGAGGGCTGTGACACGCGTAACTTACGCGAGTAAGTAACAGCCCCGGAGAGGTGTGATCCAGTGACCGTCGACGCAAGCGCAGGACAGATTGACGGCACCGCCGTCGGCGACGTCTACTTCGACCCCTACAACGTCGAGATCAACGCTGACCCGTACCCGACGTTCGCCCGGCTGCGGGAGCACGCGCCGCTGTACTACAACGAACAGTTCGACTTCTACGCGCTGAGCCGCTTCGCCGATGTCAACAAGGCGCTCATCGACCACCAGACCTTCAGCTCTGCCCGTGGCGCCATCATCGAGCTGATCAAGGCGAACATCGAGATCCCCTCGGGTGCCCTGATTTTCGAGGATCCGCCGATCCACACCACGCACCGCAAGCTGCTGGCCCGGATGTTCACCCCGCGCAAGATCGCCGCGCTGGAACCCAAGATCCGCCAGTACTGCGCCGACGCGCTGGACCCGCTGGTGGGCAGCGGCAAGATCGACTTCATCACCGACTTCGGCGCCATCATGCCGATGCAGGTGATCAGCGCGCTGCTGGGCATTCCCGAGGACGACCAGGAGATGATCCGCGACCACGGCAACGACCAGATGCGCACCGAGGCCGGCCAACCGATGAAGGCCGCCAAGGAAGGCCTGATCGACGGTTCGATCTTCGAGACCTATATCGACTGGCGTAAGGACAATCCGTCCGACGACATCATGACCGACCTGCTCAACGTCGAGTTCACCGATGAGCACGGGGTGCACCGCAAGCTCACCCGTGAGGAACTGCTGATCTACATCAACGTCGTCGCGGGCGCCGGGAACGAGACCACGACCCGACTGATCGGATGGGCGGCCAAGGTGCTCGCCGAACATCCCGACCAGCGCCGCCAGCTCGTCGAGAACCCGGCGCTGATCCCGCGGGCCATCGAGGAACTACTGCGCTTCGAGCCGCCTGCCCCGCATGTGGCCCGCTACGTCACCCGCGATGTCGAGTTCTACGGCCAGACCGTGCCCGAGGGTGCCTCGATGATGATGCTGATCGGGTCGGCCGTCCGCGACAGCCGTCAGTTCCCGCCCGACGGCGAGGTCTTCGACATCCACCGGGTGCAGCGACCACACCTGGCCTTCAGTGTCGGCACACACTTCTGCCTGGGGTCGGCGCTGGCCCGGCTGGAGGGCCGGATCGCGCTGGAGGAGATCCTCAAACGATTCCCGGAGTGGACGCCGGATCTGGCCAATGCCGCGCTGTCGCCGACCTCGACGGTCCGCGGTTGGGACTCGATGCCAGCCTGCATTCCGTGACCGCCGCGCTGTCGGTCCCGGCGTCCTGGGAGGACGTCACCGCCGACTGGATGACCGCGGCGCTGGCGCGGGACTTTCCGGGTGCCGTGGTCGCCGGGGTGCGGGTCGCGATGCGTGACGACGGCACCAACCGTCGCGCCCGCCTGGAACTGAGCTACGCCCCCGGCCCGGCCGGGCCGGCGACCGTCTTCGCCAAGGCGGTCGACCCCGGGCACCGCGATCTGATCAAGCTGACCAGCGGGCTGCTGCACGAGCCCCGGCTGTTCACCGCTGTCCTCGAGGCAGGCGTCGACCTGCCGCTGGAGCACCCAAGGGTGTACGCCGCACCCGTCGACGAGGCGGCCGAGGATTTCCTGCTGGTCATGGAGGACCTGACCACGCGTGCTGCCGATCCCCGCGACGCCACCCGTCCGTTGACCGTCGATCAGGCGGCCGCTGGAGTCCGGGGGCTGGGCCGGTTGCACGGCGCGTTCTGGGGTGCGCGCATCGAGCGGCCCGGGCTGGACTGGCTGGAACCGTTCGTGGCCTGGGACGGCATGCAGTACGCCCCGCTGCCCGCCGCGCTGGAACGGCTCGGCGCCGATGCCCCCGCCTCGGTGCACGCGCTGACCATCGACGAGTTGGTCGAGGGCATCTGGAAACCGTTCATCCGGACGCTGACGGCGCCCGGTGTCACCCAGACGCTGCTGCACGGCGACCCGCATATCGGCAACACCTACCTGACCCCGGTCGGCGACCTGGGATTCCTGGACTGGCAGGTGGCCCGGCGCGGCAACTTCTCGGTCGATCTCGGGTACTTCCTGCAGGGTGCGTTGGTGACCGCGGACCGTCGGGCGGCCGAGCGGGACCTGCTGGCCGAGTACCGGGCTGCGCTGGGCCTCCCGGCCGATGAGCTGCCGTCGGCCGAGGAGATCTGGCTGCGCTACCGGGCGTCGGTCGCGCACGGACTGACCACCTGGCTGGCCACCGCCAGTGCGGGTGAGCTGTGGCAGCGGCCCGATATCGCGTTGGCACTGGCGCAGCGCTACAGCGCGGCCTACGAGGATCTCGAGACGGCGGAGGCGCTGGCGCAACTGAGCACCTAGGGTGGTGGCGTGACGAGGGGGCCGCGCCGTTGATCGACCAGGTGCTCGTCGTCGTGTTTGCGTTGTGCGCAGCCATTTTTGCCGCCATCGGCATCGTGGTGCGCCAGCGCGCGACGATGGATGTGCCCGAGGAACACGGTGTCAGTACCGTCATGTTCGCCACACTGTTGCGTCGGCCACTGTGGTGGGCCGGTACCGCCTCGGCGGTGGCCGGCTTCGTGTTCCAGGCGCTGGCGCTGGACAACGGTTCGCTGATCGTCGTGGCGCCGCTGCTGGTGTCGGCGCTGCTGTTCGCGCTACCGCTGAGCGCCCGACTGGCGCACCGCCGGGTCACCCGCGGGGCCTGGCTGTGGGCGCTGATGCTGACCGTCTCGTTGGCGGTCTTCATCTTCTTGGCGCATCCGCGGGCCAACGAACAGGTGGCCCCCGCACCGACCATCGCCGTCGTCGTCGCGGTCTGCACCGTGCTGGTGATCGGCTGCGTCGTCATCGCCGTGCGCAGCACCGGCTGGAAGCGCGCGGTGCCGTTGGCCGCCGCGGTCGGGGTGATGTTCGGGCTGATCGCGGTGCTGACGAAGATTCTGATGTTCATGCTCGACCGGGGCAGTGTGGCCGACGTCCTGGCCACCCCGGTGCCCTACGCACTGGTGTTTCTCGGAGTCACGGCGACGCTGCTGCAGCAGTCGTCGTTCCATGCCGGCTCGCTGCAGATGTCGGTGCCGACCATGGTCGTCGTCGAGCCGATGGCCGCGGTCCTGCTCGGGGTGTTCATCCTGGGCGAGACCCTGAATGCCAACACCTGGGAGGCGGTCGTGCTGACCGCGGCGGTGCTCGCGATGACGGCCGCCACCATCGCGCTCGGTCGCGACGAGGGCGCCTACGAGGAGCAGCTCGAAGCCCAGTCACACCGCGTCTGAGACAGCGATTCACAGTAAATCGGCAGGTCGCAGGCAGTGGGGCATATCTTTAGTTTTGCTAACGTTGTATCGGATGGCCGGTGCGGACAATGCAGTCCGCTGGGTAATTTCCCGTCGCTTCGCTCGCCCGGCCTATCTGAAACGTCGTCAGTAGAACCGAGGTAATTGTCATGTGTTCCGAAACTCGCGACGAGCAGCGTCTCGCCCACCTGTACGCCACCGATCCCGAGTTCGCCGCGGCCGCACCCGACCCGACCGTCGTCGACGCCGTCAACGCACCCGGGCTGCGGTTGCCCGCGATCGTGCGCACCGTGCTCACCGGTTATGCCGACCGTCCGGCGCTGGGCAGCCGGGCCATCGAGTTCGTCACCGATGCGAGCACCGGCCGCACCCGTGCCGAACTGCTCGGCCACTTCGACACCGTCACCCATGGCGCGCTGTGGGATCGGGTGGGCGCCGTCGCGGCGGCCTGGCAGAACAACCCGGTGCGACCCGGTGACCGGGTCGCCATCCTCGGTTTCGCCAGCATCGACTACACGGTCGTGGACATCGCCCTGACGCAGCTCGGCGCCGTTTCGGTACCGTTGCAGACCAGCGCGTCGGTGACCGCCCTGGCCCCGATCATCGCCGAGACCGAACCCGTACTGATCGCAGTCGGCGTCGACTACCTCGACGATGCGGTGGCACTGGCCCGCGAATCGACCGCCGCCACCGTGGTGGTGTTCGACCAGCATGACGAGGTCGATGAGCATCGCGAGGCGATCGCCGCCGCCCGGGCCGCGCTGGGTGATGGGTGCAACGTGCAGACCCTCGACGAGGTGATCAGCCGGGGGAGGGGCGTGGCCTTCACCGAACCCGCTGCGGGCGAGGATGATCCGCTGTCACTGCTGATCTACACCTCGGGCAGCACCGGCGCGCCCAAGGGTGCCATGTACCCCGAAGGCAAGGTCGCCGATATCTGGCGGCCCGCCGCCCACGCACACTGGGACGACACCGCAGGCCGGGTGCCCTCGATCGTGCTGAGCTTCATGCCGATGAGTCACGTGATGGGCCGTGGCATCCTGTACAGCGCGCTGGCCAGCGGCGGCACCGTCAATTTCGCCGCCCGCGCCGATCTGTCCACCCTGCTGGAGGATCTGGCGCTGACCCGGCCCACCCAGCTCAACTTCGTGCCCCGCATCTGGGACATGCTGTTCCAGGATTACCAGAGTCGGATCGCCCATGGCGCAAGCGAACTCGATGTGCTCGACGACATGCGGACCCATCTGCTCGGTGGCCGCTACATCAGCGCGCTGACCGGTTCGGCACCCATCTCGCCGGAACTCAAGGCCTGGGTGGAACGCCTGCTGGACATGCATCTGCTGGAGGGCTACGGCTCGACCGAGGCCGGTGCGGTGTTCGTCGACGGTCGCATCAGTCGGCCGCCGGTGCTGGAATACAAGCTGGTCGATGTCCCTGAATTGGGTTACCACCGCACCGATGTGCCACATCCGCGCGGCGAACTGCTGGTCCGCTCCGGGCAACTGTTCCCCGGGTACTACAAGCGGCCCGAGGTCACCGCGAGCGTGTTCGACGAGGACGGCTTCTACAAGACTGGCGATATCGTCGCCGAACTCGGACCCGATCAGGTCGTCTATATCGACCGGCGTAACAACGTGCTCAAGCTGTCGCAGGGCGAGTTCGTCACGGTGTCCAAGCTGGAGGCGGCGTTCAGCACCGCGCCGCTGATCCGGCAGATCTACATCTACGGCAACAGCGCCCGGCCCTACCTGCTGGCTGTGGTGGTGCCCACCGACCCGGCCGCCACCAAGGCCGAGCTCGCCGAATCGCTGAAGGCCACCGCGAAGTCGGCGGGGTTGCAGAGCTACGAGCTGCCGCGGGACTTCCTGGTGGAGACCACACCCTTCAGCGTCGAGAACGGTCTGCTGACCGGTATCCGGAAGTTGGCCTGGCCCAAGCTGAGAGAGCGTTACGGTGCCGAGCTGGAGCAGCTCTACACCGATCTGGCCGATGGTCAGGCCGACGAGCTGCAGGCACTGCGGGCCGACGGTGCGAAGGCCCTGGTGTTGGAGACCGTGGGCCGGGCCGCCTCGGCGCTGCTCGGCGCCGCCAGCGCCGATATCGCCCCCGACGTGCATTTCACCGATCTCGGTGGAGACTCGTTGTCGGCGTTGACGTTCGGTAACCTGCTGGCCGATATCTTCGGGGTGGAGGTGCCGGTCAGCGCGATCGTCAGCCCCGCCGCCGATCTCGCCTCGATCGCGGAGTTCATCGAGGCGCAGCGCTCCGGTGGCGGGCTGCGCCCAACCTTTGGGTCGGTGCACGGACGGGGCGCCACGGTCGCCCGGGCCGCCGACCTCACGCTGGACAAGTTCATCGACACCGCAACACTTTCCGCGGCGCACGAGCTGGCCGCGCCGGCGGCGAATGTCCGGACCGTGCTGCTGACCGGTGCCACCGGCTTCCTCGGCCGGTATCTGGCACTGGAATGGCTGGAGCGGATGGATCTGGTCGACGGCAAGGTGATCGCGTTGGTGCGCGCGCGCGACGATGCGCAGGCCCGCGCCCGGCTGGACGCCACCTTCGACACCGGAGACGCGAAACTGACCGCGCACTACCGGGATCTGGCGGCCAAGCATCTGGAGGTGCTGGCCGGTGACAAGGGTGACCACAACCTGGGCCTGGACGAACAGACCTGGCAGCGGCTGGCCGATACCGTCGACCTGATCGTGGATCCGGCCGCGCTCGTCAACCATGTGCTGCCCTACAACGAGTTGTTCGGCCCCAACGTGCTGGGCACCGCCGAGTTGCTGCGTGTCGCACTGGCCACACGCATCAAGCCGTTCGTCTACGTGTCGACCATCGGCGTCGGCTGGGGTATCGAACCGGGCCGCTTCGTCGAGGACGCCGATATCCGCGAGATCAGCGCCACCCGTGTGCTCGACGACAGCTACGCCAACGGTTACGGCGCCAGCAAGTGGGCCGGCGAGGTGCTGCTGCGTGAGGCGCATGAGCAGTTCGGGTTGCCGGTGTCGGTGTTCCGCTGCGACATGATCCTCGCCGACACCAGCTATGCCGGGCAGCTGAACCTGCCGGACATGTTCACCCGGATGGTGCTCAGCCTGGTGGCCACGGGAATCGCGCCGAAGTCGTTCAATCAGCTTGATGCCCAGGGTGATCGGCAGCGCAGCCACTATGACGGTCTGCCGGTGGAGTTCATCGCCGAGGCGATCTCGACACTCGGTGCGAATGTCACCGATGGTTTCGAGACCTACCACGTGATGAACCCGCACGATGACGGCCTGGGACTGGACGAGTTCGTGGACTGGCTGGTCGACGCCGGCTACCCGATCGGGCGGATCGATGATTACCAGCAGTGGTTCGACCGGTTCGGCACCGCGCTGCGAGCCCTGCCGGATCGTCAGCGGCAGGCCTCGCTGCTACCGCTGTTGCACAACTACACCGCCCCGGGCCTTCCGGTGAACGGTGCGATGGCCCCGACCGACGTGTTCCGTACCGCGGTGCAGGATGCCAAGATCGGGCCCGACAAGGACATCCCACATGTCAGCGCGGCGGTCATCGTCAAGTACGTCACCGATCTGGAGCTGCTCGGCCTGCTGTGATCAGGCGTGCCAGGAGGCCCAGTGGTGGACGGTGATCGCCACCACTGGGCCGTCCAGCGCGGTGCGTTCGTACTGGGTGTACTTGGCGCGTAACAGGCCATAGCCGATGGCCATCTGCTCACCGTCGTGGTGCACGCCGGCGGTGCCGTCGGCGCGCACCCACCACAGCTGCGACCAGTCCTCGGTGTAGTGATCGACCAGTAGGCTGACCCGGGGATTGACCGCGATGTTGGCCAGCCGCCGCAGCCGATGGGTGGACTTACGTTTCGCGTCGACGGCGGTGTAGATGGTGTCGCCTTCGACGGCGAACACCACCGGAACCAGATGCGGCACCGCGGAATCGTCCGCGGTGGACAGTGCGGCGACGGGTGCGTCGGCGAACAATCGGACGGGATCGGTCATCTTCTGATGGTAGAACCGGTAGCGTCGGACCCCGTTCACGAGGATGTCACCGTGCGGCCATGATCCGGTCGTCTGTCCATCGGAAGGTTCGCGCATGAAGATTTCGATGCTTGCCGCAGTGGCACTGCTGACCACCGGGTTGGTCGCCTGCGCGCCGCCGCAGGATTCCGAACCGGCCGCCAGCGAGGGTGGGGTCGACGCCCGCACCGCCACCTCGGCCGCCGACTTCGGCGGCATGGAAGGCCTGATCGAGGCCGCCAAGGCCGAAGGCGAACTCAACGTCATCGCGCTGCCCGACGACTGGGCCAACTACGGCGAGATCATCAAGACCTTCGGCGACAAGTACGGCATCAAGGTCAATTCGGCGCAGCCCACGGCCAGCAGCCAGGAGGAGATCAACGCCGCCGAGCAGCAGAAGGGTCGCAGCACCGCACCCGATGTGTTCGACCTCGGCCAGTCGGTCGCGCTGGCCAACACCGACAAGTTCGCGCCCTACAAGGTCGAGCACTTCGCCGAGATCTCGGATGCCTTCAAGGAGCCGGAGGGTCTGTGGGTCAACGACTACGGCGGCTACATGTCCATCGGGTACGACTCCACCAAGGTGCCGACCATCGCCGGCGTCGACGATCTGCTCAAGCCCGAGTTCGCCGGCAAGGTCACGCTCAACGGCGACCCGACCCAGGCCGGGGCGGCATTCTCCGGGGTGATGATGGTCGCCGTCGCACAGGGCGGGTCACCCGACGACATCGCCCCCGGGGTCGAGTTCTTCCAGAAGCTCAACGAGGCAGGCAATTTCCTGCCCGTCGACCCGACCCCGGCCACCATCGCTTCCGGACAGACGCCGGTGGTGATCGACTGGGATTACCTGAATGTCGAACAGGCCAAGAAGGTTCCGGGCTGGAAGGTCGTCATCCCGCCCAACGCCGCGGTGGCCGGGTACTACTACCAGGCCATCAACTCCGACGCCCCGCACCCGGCGGCGGCGCGGCTGTGGCAGGAGTTCCTGTACAGCGATGAGGGCCAGAACCTCTACCTGGCCGGCGGCGCCCGTCCGGTGCGGGCGGACTGGATGGTCACCCACGGCACCATCGACCGGGAGACCTACGGCACGCTGCCGCCGGTCGACGGGGCGGCCACCTTCGTCACCGTCGACCAGAACAAGGCAGCAACCGAATATCTGGAAGCCAACTGGGCCAAGGCCATCGGCTGAGCGTGCGGTATCTCCGGCAATCCCTGCCGCTGCTGCCGTTCCTGGCAGTGGTCACGATCTTCCTGCTCATCCCGACCGGCACCGTCATCGTCAACGCGTTTGTCGTCGACGGGCACTTCTCGCTGGAACTGATCGGCGCGCTGTTCAGCCAGGCACCGCTGAATGCCCTCTGGCGCAGCGTGCTGTTGTCGGCGGCCAGCGCGTTGATCGGGGCCGCGGCGGGTGCGGTGCTGGCCTGGCTGATCCTGAGCAGTCCACCGCAGTCCCTGCTGCGTCGGGCGGTACTGGCGCTGTGCAGTGTGCTGGCCCAGTTCGGCGGTGTGGCACTGGCATTCGCGTTCCTGGCGACCGTCGGGATGAACGGGGTGCTGACGCTGTGGCTGCAGCATCTGCTGAGCATCGATATCGCCCCCGGCGGCTGGCTGTACAGCCTGCCGGGGCTGATCCTGGTGTACACCTACTTCCAGATCCCGCTCATGGTCATCGTGTTCCTGCCCGCGTTGGAGGGGCTGCGTCAGCAGTGGCGCGAGGCCGCGGTGAGCCTCGGGGCCAGCACCTGGCAGTACTGGCGCGGAGTCGCCGTGCCACTGCTGACCCCGGCCTTCCTGGGATCGTTTCTGCTGTTGTTCGCCAACGCCTTTGCCGCGTATGCCACCGCGGCCGCGCTGGTGAGCCAGGGCAGTCCGATTGTCCCGCTGCTGATCCGGGCCGCGCTGACCAGTGAAGTGGTGCTCGGTCAGGCCGGGCTGGCCTACGCCCTGGCGCTGGAGATGATCGTCGTCGTCGCGGTGGTGATGGTGGCCTACAACCTGCTGGTGCGGCGCACCGCGCGGTGGATGCGATGAAACGTCTCAGCCGTGCCTTGCTGTGGCTGGCATTCGGTGCCTTCTTCCTGTTCCCGCTGTACGCGATGGCCGATTTCGCGACCCGCGACCCGTTCGGCGGTGGCCGCACCATGGCCGCCTGGGCGAATCTGTTCACCGACGATGCGCTGTTGACCGCGATCGTGACCTCGCTGCTACTGGCGGTGCTGACGGTGTCGGCCATGCTGGCACTGCTGGTGCCGACGATGATCTGGGTGCGGTTACGGGCCCCGTGGGCGAACCGGCTGGTGGAGTTTCTGTGTCTGCTGCCCTTGACGATTCCGGCACTCGTGGTCGTCGTCGGGCTGCGCAATGTGTACCTGTGGGTGACCTACCTGCTCGGTGAATCCGCGTTGACACTGACCTTCGTCTACATCGTGCTGGTGCTGCCGTTTGCCTACCGCGCCATCGATTCCGCGCTGTCGGCGATCGACCTGAAGACGTTGTCGGAGGCGGCGCGCTCGCTCGGTGCGGGGTGGACGTCGACGATCGTGCGGGTCATCGTCCCCAATATCGGCACCGGCATCCTGTCGGCGGCCTTCATCTCGATCGCCGTTGTCCTCGGCGAGTACACCGTCGCCTCGCTGTCCGGATTCCAGACGCTGCCGGTGCAGATCGTCGCACTCGGCAGAAGTGACGGCCCGACATCGGTGGCGGCTTCGCTGGCCACCCTGATCTTCGGCTTCGCGCTGCTGTTGGGGCTGGCCGTGTTGACCGGACGGAGGCGACGCAGGTGAGCGTAGCTGTTGAATTACAGGATCTGACACGCACTTTCGGTTCGGTGCACGCGCTGGACGGACTGAACCTGCGCATCGAGCCGGGAGAGCTGGTCGCGCTGCTGGGCCCGTCGGGCTGCGGCAAGACCACCGCGATGCGCATCCTGGCCGGGCTGGAGGAGGCCACCTCGGGGTCGGTGCTCGTCGATGGCCACGACGTGAGCACGGTGCCGGCGAACAAGCGGGATATGGGCATGGTGTTCCAGGCCTACAGCCTGTTCCCCCATCTGACGGTGCTCGACAATGTCGCGTTCGGGTTGAAGATGCGTGGGGTCGGCGCCAAGGAACGCGGTACGCGGGCCGCCGAGATGTTGGATCTGGTCGGGCTGTCCGCCCAATCCGGTCGCTACGCGACCGAGCTTTCCGGCGGCCAACAGCAACGGGTGGCGTTGGCCCGGGCGTTGGCGATCCGGCCGCGGGTGCTGCTGCTCGACGAGCCGCTCTCGGCCCTGGACGCCAAGGTGCGCACCCAGCTGCGGGACGAGATCCGCCGGGTGCAGCTGGAGGTCGGGACGACGACGCTGTTCGTCACCCATGATCAGGAGGAGGCGTTGGCCGTCGCCGACCGGGTCGGGGTGATGAACGCCGGACGGTTGGAGCAGTTGGCGGCACCGACCGAGTTGTACGCGAACCCGGCGACCCCGTTCGTCGCGGATTTTGTGGGGCTCAGCAACAAGGTGGCGGCCCGGGTGTCCGGCGGCACGGCGGAGTTGCTGGGCACCTCGGCGCCCGCCCTGCCGGGGTCGGTCGACGGGGCCGGGGTGGCGATGGTCCGACCGGAGTCGGTGACCGTGCGTGCCGATCGGTCCGGGCACGCCACCGTGGCCTCGGTGGCCTTCCTGGGCGCGATCTCGCGGGTCAACGTGGCGTTGGCCGACGGTTCGGCGCTTTATGCCCAGATGAACAGTTCGGCGGCGCGGACGTTCGCACCGGGCGACCCGGTGACCGTGGGGCTGGAGCCGGGCGGGGTGCTCGTCGTCGCCGGGTGAGTACTCGCCGAGGTTGACGTTTGGGCGGACTTCACTCGCACTTTCTGGCCCAAATGTTCGTTTGGGCGGTAGTTAGACGGCCTTCACGGGGTCGATGCCGAGGTCCTTGTAGGTGACCAGCGCGACGAACGGCACGCCCAGACCGGCGAACAACTCGGTGGCGACATCGCCGCGGTCGACCATCGGGATGACACCGGTGACCGTCACACCGACGTCGAGCACCCGGTCATAGGCCTTCTTCGTGGAGCCGCCGGTGCTGATCACATCGTCGACCAGCAGGACCCGGTCACCGGCGGACAGCCGGGTGCCCTCGATCCACTGCTCGCGGCCGCGCGACTTCTGCTCTTTACGCACCGAGAACCAGGCCGAGCCGGTCACCATGGCGATACCGTGCGCCAGCGGGTCGGCACCCATGGTCAGACCGCCGACGGCGTCGAACTCGATACCCGCCGCGGCGGCCAGGTCGGCGACCGCCCGGCTGACGGTGGTCAGCCGCTCACCGTTGTCGATGGCGTACTTGCCGTCGATGTAATCGTGGCTGAGTTGCCCGCTGACCAGCTTGAACGGCTCCTGGCGACGTTCGTGGGCGCGGGTGCGAATCAGATCGAAGGCGGCCTGCCAGCTGTCCGGACGTTGCATACCGCGATCGTATTGCACACCGGACAGGCGGTTCAGCCCTGGCGGGCCCGTCGGGTCAATTCCACTGAGGCCGAACGCAGTTCGCCGATCGAGTTGATGGGTGCCAGATAACCGGCCCGCGTGTAGGCGATGCCGCGCGGGGTGCTCACCCGCAGGTCCAGGCCATAGCGGTCGGCGCCGGTGCAGGTGGCGGCGGTGGCGTCCGGGAAGCCGCCGAGAGCCTGGGCCATCGCGGTCAGCGCGTCGGCGTGGTCGGCATTGAGGTGTGCGATCGCGCCGGCGGCGTGCGGGGACACCGGATCGGGGGAGGCCGCCGTGTAGTCGGCGCCCGAGGTGGAATCCATCCGGCCGTAGCCGCCGACCCAGCGAACCCGCTGCACCTGCAGCACCCACAGGGTGAAATCGCTGTAGTCGATGTAGTACTTGGCGGCGGGCACCGCATCCAGGTGCGCCTGCCGGGCGGTCTCGAGGTCCGCACCGGTCGGCCGGGTGACCACGCCGGCCAATGTGATGCGTCCGGAGGCCAGCGGGTCGTCCGGCTGTTCGGGCGCCACGATGGCGATACTCGCGCGCTGGTCACCGGCCAGGTTGCGGCCGTGCTCGGCCATGTTCGACACACACAGCACCGGGGCGCCCTCGAGCAGACCGAAGGTGACGAAGGACGCCCACGGATCGCCGTCGGCGGTCAGGCTGGCCAGCGTCCCGGTGTTGGTGGACCCGGCGATGGTACGGGCTTCCTCGGCGGCCGACGGGCGGGTCGCATTGCTGATCGGGGCCAGCGGCGGCGGCACCGACGGGGCGTCGCCGGGATCGCCGTGATCACGCAGTGCGGAGTCAGACATGAGCCGAACAGTACCTAACAGACGGATACCCAACCTGATCTCGGGCTGCGGGTGTACAAGAGCGCACACTCGGGTACGAGGGTGGCAGAGAAGGGAGAGTGCACATGACGCTGCCGTTCGAGCAGTGGCTGCCTCAGCAGCGATGGTTCGCCGGCCGCAACCGGCAGCTGACCGGGGTGCGCCCCACCGCGGTGCAACTGGCGCCGGACCTGGAGCTGACGTTGCTGGATGTGGAGTACGCCGATGCCGCGCCGGAGCGCTACCAGGTGCTGGTGCGCTGGGATACCGGTGCCGAGCACACGGCGATCGGTACCGACGGCGGCCGCACCGGATACGACGCCATCACCGATCCCGAGGTGGCGGGCCGGATGCACGGCCTGATCGCCGAGTCGGCGACCGTCGGGCCGGTGACCTTCCACGCCGAACCCGACGCCGCGCTGGGCCCGAACAGCCCGGTGCGCACCATGGGCGCCGAACAATCCAACACCAGCGTGGTGTTCGGCGAACAGACCATCCTCAAGGCGTTCCGGCGGCTGACCCCCGGGATCAACCCCGATATCGAGTTGAACCGCGCGCTGGCCGGCAACCCGCACATCACCGCGCTGTTGGGGTCGTGGGAGATCGCCGCCGACGGTGAGCAGTACACGTTGGGCATGGTCAGCGAGTTCGCCAAGGGCTCCGCCGACGGCTGGTCGGTGGCCGAGGACAGGACGCGTGATCTGCTTTCGGCGGCGGCCGATTTCACCGAGGAGTCGGTGCGCCTCGGCGAGGCGGTCGCGTCGGTGCACCTGTCGCTCGCCGAACAGCTCGGCAGCCGGGAGTCGGCCTTCCCGGCGCAGACCCTGATCGAC
Organism: Mycobacterium sp. C31M; assembly: GCF_053345865.1. Classification (NCBI taxonomy): domain Bacteria; kingdom Bacillati; phylum Actinomycetota; class Actinomycetes; order Mycobacteriales; family Mycobacteriaceae; genus Mycobacterium; species Mycobacterium sp. C31M. The sequence continues at coordinate 24,814 of NZ_JBKFAX010000031.1, forward strand.
CGGGCGCACGCCATCGCCGAACTGATACCACAAGTGCGCGAACGCCTTCCGCAGATCGAGCAGCGCTACCGGGCGGTGGCCGACGAGCCCACCTCGCAGCAGCGGGTGCACGGTGATCTGCACCTGGGTCAGGTGCTGCACACCCAGAGTGGATGGCTGGTCATCGATTTCGAGGGCGAACCCGGCCAGCCGTTGGCCGAGCGGCGCCGGCCGGATTCACCGCTGCGCGATGTCGCGGGCATGCTGCGCTCGTATGACTACGTCGCCTCGCAGCGGCTGCTGGCCCAGCACGGGGCCGATCTGACCGACGCGGCACGCGACTGGGTGCAGGCCAACCGCAAGGCGTTCTGCGACGGTTATGCCTCCGTCGGCGGGCTGAACCCATGGGACAGCGCCGGGGTGCTGCTGGCCTACGAACTGGACAAGGCGATCTACGAGGTCGGCTATGAGGCGCGCTACCGGCCGACCTGGTTGCCGATCCCGCTGGGCGCGGTCGACCGACTGTTGGGTGGCTGATCTGTCGGGTGGTGATCAGCGCACCAGGCGGCGCAGCAGCGCCGAGGCGGTCACCACCCCGAGTACGGCGGCGACGATCAGGACGGTGAGATCGAGCGCCATGTTGGTGGGTGTGCCGATCAGCAGTCCACGTAGGGCGTTCACCTCATAGCTCAGCGGATTCACCGCGGACAGCCAGCGCAGCCACTGCGGCATCACCTCGACGGGGTACAGCGCATTCGAGGCAAAGAACAGCGGCATGGTGATCGCCTGCCCGATACCCATCAGGCGGTCGCGGTTGCGCACCAGACCGGCCAGTGACATCGACAGGCAGGCGAAGAACGCCGACCCGAGCACCACCACGGCCATCGCGCCCAGGATGCGCAGCGGGTTCACCGTCATCGCGACGCCGAGCAGATAGGCCAGCGCCACCACACCGATCACCTGCACCACCGAACGCACCCCGGCGGCGAAGGCCTTGCCGGTGATCAGCGCCGACGGTGGTGCCGGGGTGACCATGAGCTTGGCCAGGATGCCGGCATCGCGGTCCCAGATGATCTGGATGCCATAGAAGATCGAGATGAACAGCGCCGACTGCGCGATGATGCCCGGCGCCAGGAAAGCCAGGTACGGCACACCACCGGTATCGATGACATCGAGGCGGCTGAACGTCTGCCCGAAGATCAGCAGCCACAGCGCCGGTTGCACCATCCTGGTGAACAACTCGGTGCGATCGTGGCGCAGCTTCTGGATCTCGACGAGCGAGAAAGCCCCGACGCGGGAACCGATCCCGGTGAGTCGGCGCCAACCGCGGGGGGCGCGGACCAGGGTCACGGTGGGATCAGCCGACACGGCGGGCCGTCCTTCGGGCGGCGCGCACCTCGCGCAGGCCGGTCGGTGCCGCGTCGGCCAGGTCGGACCCGGCGTAGTGCCGGAAGACGTCCTCCAGGGTGGCCTCGGGCCCGACCCCACGCTTGAGTTCGTCCGGAGTGCCTGCGGCCTGCAGCCGGCCGTGGTGCATCAGCACCACCCGGTCACACAGCGCGTCCGCCTCACCCATGTAGTGGGTGGTCAGCAGTACGGCCATGCCGAATTCGGTCTGCATGCGGTCCACCTGATCCCACACGCTGTCGCGGGCGATCGGATCGAGCCCGACCGTCGGTTCGTCGAGCAGCAGCAGGGACGGCCGATTGACCAGTGCCTGAGCCAGTTCCAAACGACGGACCATCCCGCCGGAGTAACTGCCGGCCTGTTTGTCGGCGACATCGGCCAGGCCCATCGCGTCGAGCGCCTGGCCCACCCGATCGGCACGCTCGCGGCGGCCCACGTCGTACAGGCGGGCGAACAGTTCCACATTCTGCCGCCCGGTCAGCGCCGCCTCGATGGAAAGTTGTTGCGGCACATAGCCGATGTTGTAGCGGATGTCCATGGTGTCGCGGCGGGCGTCGAGGCCGAAGATGCGGACCTCACCCTGTTGGACCGGGGTCAGGGTGGTCAGTACCCGGATGGCGGTGGTCTTGCCTGCGCCGTTGGGTCCCAGCAAGCCGACGGTTTCTCCGGGGGCCACCTGCAGATCGAGCTCGTCGACGGCGGTGAATTTGCCGTAGCGGTGGGTCAGGCCGCGGCAGTCGATGGCGGGCGGGGTCATGTCATGCGCTCCTGGAGTAGCCGGGTAAGCTCGGTCATGACATCCAGACCCGCTGTCAGTGAAGCGATCTGGGTGTCGTCGAGCTGGTCCAGTGCCGCCGCGAGTGCGGTGCGCCGGGCCTGGCGGGACTGGTCGGCGATGGTCTGGGCGGCCGGGGTGAGGCGCAGGCGGCCGATCCGCCGATCGCTCGTGTCGACGGATCGGATCAACAGGTCATCCGCGGCCAGCCGGGACACCAGGGTGGACGCGGTGTTGGCGGCCAACCCGAGTTCGGCGGCGGCCTCGCGTACCGAGATGTCGGGACGACGCCCGACCAGCCGCAGCAGTTCGGTCTGGGCCTGGGACAGGCCGTTGCGATCGAATCCGCCACCGGCCGATCTGCGTACCTGCCTTCGGAACCGGCCGACGACGCCGAACAGCTCGGCGGCGAGATCGGTGCGGGTACGCATGGCAGACACATTACCTCTGTTACAGAGTTATCTCCATGTCATGATGAGGCCATGCCGGAGTACCGCACGCTGCTGACAGATCTGGCCGGCGGGGTCGCCACGATCACCCTGAACCGCCCGGACCGGCGCAACGCCGTCGACGACGGGATGCGCACCGAACTCGCGGATGCCTTGCGGCGCTACGAGGCCGATGACGACGCCCGGGTGATCGTGCTGACCGGCACCCCGCCGGCCTTCTGCGCCGGGGCCGATCTGGTCGCCGGCGAACGGACCTTCACCGCGCCGGGTGAGGGGTTCAGCGCCGCGGGTTTTGCGGTGCCGGCCTGGACACTGTCCAAGCCCGTGATCGCCGCGGTGAACGGACACGCCATCGGCCTGGGGCTGACGCTCGCCCTGCAGTGCGATATCCGGATCTTTGCCGCCGATGCCCGCTACGGGGTGGTGCAGGTGCGCCGCGGGGTGGTGGGCGACGCGTACTCGCACTGGGTGCTGCCACGACTGGTCGGGATCGCGAATGCCGCCGAGATCCTCTTGAACGGAGCGACTTTCGACGGTCACCGCGCGATCGCGCTGGGGCTGGGCAGCCGGGTGCTGCCGGCCGCCGAGGTGCTGCCCGCGGCGCTGGAGGTGGCCGCCGATATTGCGGCGAACACCGCGCCGATGTCGGTCGCGGCCAGCAAGCGCCTGCTGTGGGAGTCCTTCGACCTGACCCGCGAACAGGTGGGCGAGCGGGAGACCGCGATCCATCTGGCGCTGATGGCCCACGATGACGCGGCCGAGGGCGTGCGGGCCCAACTGGCCGGTCGGCCGCCCCGCTGGACCGGGCGGCCGGTCGATCCCACACGGTGACACCCGCCGATTTCGCGGCAACTTTCCCCTACGGGTAGAGCTGCCGTACTCGTGAACGCCCCGATGAATGTGGCGTTCGGTCAACCTTTTTCCCGATGACGGATGCCACGAGCGGGCCGAGCAGGCCTGCGTGAAGTTGACCCGCCAACTCGGTTATGCGCAGGAACTCACCGAGCAGTTGGCCGACTATCGGTCGCCGGAACCTACTCCTTGACCTCGACACCGCGGGCCCGCAGCAGGGCTATCGCCTCGGTGGTCGAATCGGGGGCGACCCCGGCGCACAGCGGCAACAGCACCCGGGTACGTAACCCGGCGGCCGCGGCATCCAGCGCGGTGGCGCGGACGCAGTAGTCGGTGGCGATGCCGACCACGTCGACCGCATCGACCCGGCGCTGCGCCAGCCAGTCCGTCAGCGACGTGCCGTCGGCGTCGGTGCCCTCGAAACCGCTGTAGGCGGCCGAGAACTCACCCTTGGTGAACACCGCCTCCACGGCCGCCGGATCGAGATTCTCGTGGAAGTCCACGCCCGGGGTGCCCACCACACAGTGCCGCGGCCAGGATACCCGGTAGTCGGGGGTATCGGAGAAGTGCTCACCCGGATCGATGTGGAAGTCCATGGTCGCGACGATGTGGTCATAGTCGTGACCGTCGAGCAGTCCGGTGATCGCCGAAGCGACGGCCGCACCGCCGTCGACCGCCAGCGAACCTCCTTCGCAGAAGTCCTTCTGAACATCGACCACGATCAGCGCGCGCATACCTCAACCGTAGTCGTATCAGCCCCCGAAGAGCAGATAGAGCCCCAGGAAGGTGTATCCGACCATGACCAGCATCATCGCCAACTGTCCGGTCATCTGATGCCCCTTGGGGAGCACCCGCAGCGCCCGGTCGTGCGCGGCCACCACACCGGCGACGTGCCCGGCGAGCACAAAACCCACCTTGATCGACGCCAGCAGCGACGGATGGCTGGACAGCAGGTAATACACCTGGGCGTGGTCGAGCCACAGCAGCGCGTGTACGGTCTGTTGGCCCTTCTCGACCAGATAGGTCAGGTAGTGCGCGAACACATAGCCGATGACGATCGGGATGAGCGAATGCGCCATCAGGCCGGGCAGTTCGCGGCGCCGCCGGCGATCCACCCCGCCGGTGGCGGCCGCCGCGAGACTGAACGTCACCCCGACGGCGGTGACGAACACCAGCAGTCCGACTGTCTTGAGGACGCTGGCCGCCCAGACGGTCTCGGCGTGCTCGTCGACGAATCCTCGCCATCCCGGGATCGCCGAGAAACTGTCGAATGCGGTGGATCCCAACAGGATCGCGAGCACGGCCACGGTTCCGGGGCGCACCGGCAGCGACAGCAATCGGTTGAACGGGTTGCCGATCGCGATCCGCCCGTCCGGATTGCGCTGCCAGGGTGCGCAGCGTGAGGCGACCATGCTGTACACCTCGAACGGGTCGGCCCGCGCGCACCAGCGCGGACCGCACACCCAGGCGCCGGCCACGGTGACGGCCAGATACGTCAGCAACCAGATCTTCACGGCCGTCAGCGATCCCGGGTCGGGACTCGCCAGCTCCAGCCAGACGAAGGCGAAAAGTCCGGCGGCAGCCGGCCAATACCCGAGGCGCTGCGGATAGGAATTCTGTTTGGTCCGCACCACCGCCCGGATCGGGGACACTGCCCGCCACACCGGGCCGAACAATACCGAAACGGCCACCAGTCCCACCCACAGCAGTACGTAGAAAACCCCGGGCAGGGCGTTGGACGAATCCTGCGGGCCGAGTACCGCCGCAGCGGCGACCCAGATGGTGAAGGCGACCCCGGCGGCCGCGGCCACCCACCGGGTGGCGCGGGCATCAAGGCACCGGGTCACCCAGGCGGGAAGCGGCCTGCCCGGGGAGTCGGCGTCGAATCGTGGTGTGCGCCAGGCCAGGGCAACCAGCGCGAAGGTGAAGGTGAGTGTCCAGGCCGCGCCGACCACCGCGTAACTGAACGGGATCGGCAGGTCGGTGGACCCGCCGAGTCCGTGCGCCAGCAGGGTCGCGGTCACTGCACCGTGATGGTGGCGACGACGCGGTGCGCCCCGTGCAACTCGACGTCGACCTTGCCGGGCACCTCGACGGCGAACTGAAATGACTGCAGCGGTTCGGCTTTGACCTCGAAGGTGTGCTCGGGTGTGGCGTGCACATGCAACTCGTCAACGGCGTCACTGTTGACCCGGATCAGGATCGGCTGGTTGACACTCGCCTGCATCTGCTGATTGGTCGGGGTGACCTTCCCGTCGGCGATGGTGACGTCGATGACGACCCGTTCCGGCGGTGCCTGCTGATCGGTCATCGCGGGTACACCAGCCGGGGTGGATGACTGCGTGGTCGAGTCGGTGCCGCAGGCGGTCGCCAGCAGTGCCGTCGCAGCCAGGATCATCAGTGCTCTCAAGGGTTTTCCTCGCCTGTGTCGTCGTTGCCGTCGTCTGAGTTACGTCGATCCTTGATGGCCACCCAGGCGACCACCGCGGCGACGACGACCGCAGGCGCGAATGCCGGCAGCGCCAGCAGCAGCGAATGGTCGGCCTGCAGGGTCACGCCGTGGGTACCGGACTCTCCGAGGTTGCCTCGGCCCGCATCTCGCGGTCGTTGATCCGGCCGGCGCCCCAGCTCAGGGCGGCGATCAGGACCAGCGAGCAGAACAGCACCACAAACGATGCCGCGGTGAACAGCCAACTCGGCACGTCGAGATTACGTTCCCGTTGCAGCACACTGATTTCCGCGGCGAACGGTCGGTCGATGGCCGCCTCGGCGGGAACCTCCACGGCGCCGATCCCCGGGTCGGCGGCCAGGAAGATCGGGACCGCGGTCATGGTCCGGCCGTCCTGTACCCGCAACACCGTCTTCCAGGTGCCCCACACCGGCATCGGGCGGGTGGTCCGGTAGTGGCCCGGGCCGATGCGTTCCAGCTTGTCCACCACCAGTCCGCGGTCGTTGTCGGTGCCGCCCTGCCAGGCCAGTATGGACACCCATTCGGGGTCCTCGCCGACCAGATCCGCCGGGGTGATCCGGATATCGGCCGCAACCAGCCGCTGCCCGGCGGGGCTCGGCAGATCGGTGATGGTGACCTGTGCGCGGGCGTTCTCGGGCACCGTGATGGACAGTCCGTTGCCCACCGCGATACCGACGGTCAGCACCGCCGCGATGACCAGGCCGATCCCGACGGGACGGGCAGGCAGTCGCCGTCCGGTCAGCACGATCGCCAGCAGTGCACCGCACATGCCCATGGTGACGGCCACCGGGACCGTCGTGAGCAGCGTCTCGACCCACATGCTCGCCGGCCAGGAGTACATGAACACCGCGTCGATCCAGAACGATTCCAGCCACAGCCCGACCGAGCCGACACCGACACCGGCGACCGCCCCGAACAGGATGGGCCGCTTGGTAAGTGGGGTCAGCGCCAGTAGTTCGATGACGACGGCCGGGCCGAGATACAGCGCGAACCAACTCAGCGGAGCACCCAGCACCGGGCCGACCGCCACCGCCACGATGCCGCGGATCAGCAGTGCGAAAGCGATCGCAGCCAAGGCGGCACCGCGACCCAGCGTGAGCCGGGCCGCCACCAGCGCCGGCGCCGCCGCGGCGGCTACCAGCATCGGGTGCAGCACCAGCCGGAACTGTTCGACACCGAAATCGTATTCGACCGGGAACACCGACAACCCGATCACCAGGCCGCCGAACGCGAAGTAGCGCAGGATCATTCGGGGGGCCAGTTCGGCCTCGCGCCCCATCGCGAGCCGGCCCTCGTGTTCCAGCAGCAACACCGCCACCAGCGACAGCCCGGCCCCGCCGATCAACATCAGGTGGGTGGGTCCCCACAGCGTGACGTCCTGGCCGAAGATGCGATGCCAGATGTCGTCGAGCGGGAAACCGATCAGCGCGTAGAGGCCACACGCCGCCATCAGCACCCCGCCCACCGGTGCGTACCAGGTCTTGGTGATCCGGATGGCGGCCGGTCCGGGTTTGCCATACGGCAGGATCATCGCCAGCGATCCGGCGATGAACAGCAGGAACAACCCCAGCAGGATGAAATAGTGCGCCGGGTTGGCCAGCGGACCCGAATCGCGGCCCTTGCCGATGTGCAGTCCGACATCCCAGATGAAGCCGAACATCGCGCAGATGATCGTCGAGGTGAACAGCAGGGTCGGCAGCGCCACCCAGGGCGGCCGCTTCATCTTGTGGCCGACCTTGTTGGCCAGGGTGTCCAGCCAGGTGATGCGCCGCATCCGGTGCAGATAACCGATCCACAGCAGTCCCGCGGTGACGATGCCGGTGGCCACCGACAGCCCGAGCACCTGATCGAGCGCCGCTCCGCCGCCCTCGGTTCCCTCGACCGCCAGCACCGCTGCTGTGCCTGTCATGTCCACCCCCGGTCGACTCGTCGGCCCTGTTTCTTACTGGTCGGTAATGTTGCCAGAATCATTTATCCGAAACCAGGGGTACCGCAGCGTGACTAGCCTGGGCTGCGATGAAGCTGGCCGGTTATGCCCTGCGACAGCGGGACGGGATCAGCTGTGGCCCCACCGTCGCGGTGGTCGCGGCTGCGTTGCTGGACGATGGGTATAGACGCCGGCTCGACGACGGGCCGCAGTGGTTCGCCGCCGAACAGGGCCGGGTGCACCGTGAGGTGAACCGGGTGTGGCCACGTCGGCTCGGGATGACACCGCGGGGTCTGGCGGCCGCGGTCACCGCCCGAAGCGGGGTGCGCTACCGCTGGCGGCTGTGCCGCGGGCTGCTACCGATGCGGGTGGACATGATGTCCGATGTGCTGGCCGCGGTGCGGGCCGGCCACCCGGCGGCGATGCTCGTCGGCCGGTTCATTCCGCGGCACTGGGTGCTGATCGTCGCGGTCACCGGAGATCGGTTGCGCTGCTTCGATCCGGCGTCGGGTCAGATCCGCGAGGTGACGGTGTCGGCAGTCGCCGACGCGCGGCTGACCGGCCTCGGATTCCCGCGGCCGTTCGCGTTCGTACGGGCGGTGCAAGCCGGGACGCGTTGCGTCCCCTAGTTCGTCAAACTATAGTCTGGACACATGTCCAGTGAGCTTTTACCGCAGTTCAGCGGATTGAGCTGAAGTGCGTATCGCCTTACTGTCCTATCGCAGCAAGACCCATTGCGGTGGTCAGGGTGTCTACGTGCGGCATCTGTCCCGCGGTCTGGCCGAGCTCGGCCACGATGTGGAGGTCTTCTCCGGCCAGCCCTATCCCGACGGCCTGGACCCCCGCGTCCGGCTGACCAAGGTGCCCAGTCTGGACCTGTACCGCGAGCCCGATCCGTTCCGCGTCCCGCACCCGCGCGAGATCCGCGACCGCATCGACCTGGTGGAACTCCTGACCATGTGGTCGGCCGGTTTCCCGGAGCCCAAGACCTTCTGCATGCGGGTCAAGCGGATCATGGCGCAGCGCGGCGACGAGTTCGATGTCGTGCACGACAACCAGAGCCTGGGGGCCGCGCTGCTGGGCATCGCGGACCTGGGGCTGCCGGTGGTGGCCACCGTGCACCATCCGATCACCCGTGACCGGGTGCTGGAGGTGGCGGCCGCCAAATGGTGGCGCAAGCCGCTGGTGCGGCGCTGGTACGCCTTCGCCGAGACGCAGAAGAAGGTGGCCCGGGCCATCCCCGAGTTGCTCACGGTGTCCTCCACCTCGGCGGCGGATATCGCCGAGGACTTCGGGGTGAGTGCCGACCAGTTGCACGTCGTACCGCTCGGCGTCGACACCGAGTTGTTCACACCCGCTCAGACGCGGGTGCCGGGTCGCATCATCGCGATCGCCAGCGCCGATGTCCCGCTCAAAGGTGTCGGGAATCTGCTGCACGCGGTGGCCCGGTTGCGGGCCCATCACAATCTGGACGTGCAGCTGGTGTCCAAGCTCGAGCCCAACGGCCCGACCGAGAAGTTGATCGCCGAGTTGGGTATCTCCGATATCGTGCACATCTCCAGCGGGCTGTCCGACGAGGATCTGGCCGGTCTGCTGGCATCGGCCGAGATCGCCTGCATCCCTTCCCTTTATGAGGGCTTCTCGCTGCCCGCAGTGGAGGCGATGGCCAGTGGGACGCCGATCGTGGCCAGCCGGGCCGGGGCGCTGCCGGAGGTGCTGGGCGCCGAGGGCGAATGTGCCCGATTGGTGCGGCCCGCCGATGTCGACGAGCTGACCGGGGTGTTGGGCGAACTGCTGGACTCGCCCGCCGAGCGGCACCGGCTCGGGGCCGCGGGGCGGCGTCGTGCCGTCGAGGTGTTCAGCTGGGAATCCGTTGCGGCGCAGACCGTTGCCGTTTATGAACGGGCCGCCGAAAGATCTGCGAAAGGACGCGCTGCGTGCTGACCGTCGACTATGACCGACTCGGAATCGGACCTGGCATATCGGTGATCGATGTCGGCTGCGGCGCGGGCAGGCACTCCTTCGAGGCCTACCGCCGTGGCGCCGACGTGATCGCGTTCGATCAGAGCGTCGAGGACCTCAACGATGTCGACGCCATCTTGGCCGCGATGAAGGAACAGGGCGAGGCGCCGGCGGCGGCGAAGGCCGAAGCGGTCAAGGGTGATGCCCTGGACCTGCCGTACGCCGACGGCACCTTCGACTGTGTGATCGCCTCGGAGATCCTGGAGCACGTGCCCTCCGACGACGCAGCCATCGCCGAGTTGGTCCGGGTGCTCAAACCCGGTGGTGCCCTTGCGGTGACGGTGCCGCGGTGGTTGCCGGAAAAGGTATGCTGGCTGCTCTCGGACGAGTACCACGCAAACGAGGGCGGGCATATCCGCATCTACAAGGCCGACGAGTTGCGCGACAAGATCGTCGGCCGTGGGATGCGCTTCACCCACGTTGAGCACGCGCACGCATTGCATGCGCCGTTCTGGTGGCTCAAATGTGCCGTCGGAGTGGACAAGCCGAACCATCCGCTGGTGGCGGGCTATCACAAGCTGTTGGTGTGGGACATGATGAGCCGGCCGTGGTTGACCAAGCAGGCCGAGACCGCCCTGAACCCGCTGATCGGTAAGAGCGTCGCTTTGTATTTTGAAAAGCCAGCCAATTCCAGAACCCCATCGGTGTGAGATGGCGGCCCACGAGATTCCCGGTGTGCCCGGCGTTCTGACACCGCAGCAGTGTCGTCAGACGGCGGTGTCCATCGCGGACACCCAGGAATCGTCGGGCGCCATCCCGTGGTCGGTGGGCGGGCATACCGACCCGTGGGATCACGTGGAGAACGCGATGGCGCTGTCGGTTGCCGGGTTGATCGAACCGGCCCGGGCCGCATTCGACTGGTGTCGCACCGCCCAGCGCGCCGACGGGTCCTGGCCGATCCAACTGCGTAACGGCGTCATCGAGGATGCCAACACCGACAGCAACTTCTGCGCCTATATCGCCACCGGCGTCTGGCATCACGTGCTGATCACCGGTGATCGGCGCTTCGCCGAGCGGATGTGGCCGACGGTGACCCGGGCGATCGACCTGGTGCTGACGATGCAGCTGCCCGGCGGTGAGATCGGCTGGGCCCGCAGCGATGCGGGGTTGATCGAGGAGGCGCTGCTGACCGGCTGCGCCAGCATCTATCACAGCATCCGGTGCGCGCTGGCGCTGGCGAACTACCTGGACGACCCGCAGCCCGAATGGGAGGTGGCGCTCGGGCAGCTGGGCCACGCCATCGCCGAGCATCCGCAATCGTTCAGCGCCAAGGACACCCACGCCATGGAGTGGTACTACCCGGTGCTCGGCGGTGCGCTGCGCGGCGCGGCCGCGCACGCCAGGATCGCGGAACGCTGGGACGATTTTGTGGTGGACGGGCTGGGGATCCGATGTGTCGACCACCGTCCGTGGGTCACCGGCGCCGAGACCTGCGAGCTGGTGATGGCCCTGGACGCCATCGGTGACCGTGTTCGTGCGCGGGAGCAGTTCGCGGCGATGCAACACCTGCGTGAGGTCGACGGATCCTATTGGACCGGACTGGTGTTCGCCGACGGCAAGCGCTGGCCCGAGGAGCGCACGACCTGGACCGGTGCGGCGATGATCCTGGCCGCCGATGCGCTGTCGAGCACCACCCCTGCCGCCGGCATCTTCCGCGCCGACCTGCCGCGCGGCCTGGAGGGCGAGTTCGACTGCGCCTGCGCGACGTCGGGACGCTAGCGGCGTTCCAGCAGGCGCAGCGAGCCGGTCGCCGACACCTCGCGGAAATCGCCGGAATCCAGTGCCCGGCGGTAGATGTGGAACGGGGCCTGGCCGCCGTCGTTCGGGTCGGGGAACACATCGTGGATGACCATGCCGCCGCCAGGGGCCACCCACTTGGCCCAGCCGTCGTAATCGCGCTGCGCGGCCTCCTCGGTGTGTCCGCCGTCGATGAACAGGAACTGCACCGGCGTCGCCCAGACTCGCGCCACCACAGGTGATTTGCCGACGATGGCGACCACATGGTCGTCCAGTCCGGCCAGGTCGAGGGTATGCCGCGCGGTGGGCAGCGTGTCGAAACGCCCGGTGACCGGGTCGACCAGGCTGGTGTCGTGGTATTCCCAACCCGGTTGGTGCTCCTCGGAGCCGTGGTGGTGATCGACGGTGTAGATGACAGCGTCGACCTGTGCAGCGGCCGCCCCGAGCAGCACCGTCGACTTGCCGCAGTAGGTACCGATCTCGACGCCGACACCACCGGGCAGGTAGTGCACCGCCGCGTCGTAGAGCGCGCGCCCCTCGTCGGCGGGCATGAATCCGGTGACCTGCTCGGCGAAGGCGAACAGGCGGGCGGCCTCGGACGGCAGGGCGGTCTCGGCGGTGCTCATGACCGATAACCTACCGTTGCTGGTGACCGTGGGGTGCAGTAGTGTCTGGACACGTGTCCGATGCGACTCTGGAGTCGACTCGCCGACGGTTGAGCGCCAAACAAGCCGATACCGTCGACCGCCTCGGTAAGGCCGCGCTCGATCTGCTGAGCCGGGAGGGTTTCGGCGCGCTGACCGTCCGCCGGGTGGCCGCCCAGGCCGGTGTCGGCGCCGCGACGGCGTACACCTATTTCTCCTCCAAGGAACATCTTGTCGCCGAGGTGTTCTGGCGTCGGCTGGCCGAATCACCCTTGGCCGCACACGAAACCGATGATCCGGCGACACGGGTGCTGGAGGTACTCGAGCACATCGCCTCATTGGTCGCCGGTGAGCCGGAGTTCGCCGGGGCGGTCACCAACGCGCTGCTGGGCAAGGATCCCGATGTCGACGTGTTGCGCGGCCGGATCGGTGCCGATATCCGGGCCCGGCTGGTCGCGGCGTTGGGGGCGGCGGTGGATCCCGATGTGATCGAAGCGCTGGAGCTGCTCTACACCGGGACCCTGGTCTGGGCCGGGATGGGTTACGAGGACTATCCGGAGATCTCGGTACGACTATTGAAGTCGGCGCGCCTGATCCTGCGGTAGGCCGGCGCCCAGCATCGCGACCGACGCGGTGATGGCGGGCTCGGTGATGGTGTCGACGGAGCGGCCGTCCTCGACGGTCAGCGCCGTCAGTTCACGTAGGCCACCGAGCAGGATCACCGCCAGTTCACGGCTGACCGGGGCGAGCCCGGCCCGTCGGAATCCCGGACTGCTGGACAGCTCGACAAGCATGTCGGTCAGGCCGGTGATGGCCGAGCGCTGGATGGAACGCACGGTCGTTCCCAGCGCTGGGAGCTCGCGGATCCAACTCAGCGTGATCGCCGGCCTGGCCCCGATATGGCCCACATAGGCTCGCACGGCCTGGTCGATCTGTCGGTCCCAGTCCGTGTCGGGGTCGACCGCAGCGCGGATCTCGGCGATCAGCTGCTCGTGGTCGGCCCGCAGGAGTTCCACGAAGGACTCTTCCTTGTCGGTGAACTCGCTGTAGAAGGTGCGCTTGGAGGTGCGGGCGTGGCGGACGATATCGGCGACGGTGCTGGCCCGATATCCACGTTCGGCGATGGACTCGGCCAGCCCGTCGAGCAGCCGGGCTCGAAACGACGTGTCGACCTGCATGCCCATTTCCTCGAAACACCTCTTGCCCGCCATCGGTACCACGGAGTACCGTAACTCACACACCCGTGGTACAGCGCAGTACCAACAACGGTCTGGAGAGTGTTCATGAGCGAAGCAACCGTCGAAACGGTCGAGTTCCCCGCCCCGCATCTGCCGCCGGGGCCGACCTTCAACCGCGCCCTGCTAGGGGTGGGATTGGCCTTGTTCCGGCGCCCCGTCGTCGCCCGTCTGGCCGACCGGTACGGCCCGGCGTTCACGATGGCCTTGCCGGTGTTCGGGCCGACGGTGATCGTCACCGATTCGCAGCTGGCCAAGCAGCTGTTCGCGGCCAACACCGACGATGTCGGCAATATCCAGCCCAACCTGTCCCGGATTCTGGGGGCCGGCTCGGTGTTTGCGCTCGACCGCACCGAGCATCGGCGTCGGCGCAAGTTGCTCACCCCGCCGTTCCACGGCAAGAGCATCAAGAACTACGAGCAGATCTTCGAAGAGGAGACTTTGCGCGAGTCCGCGAATTGGCCTGTCGGAAAAGAGTTTCCGACGCTGGAACCGATGATGCGGATCACTCTCAATGCCATTCTGCGCGCGGTGTTCGGTGCCGACGGCGCGCATCTGGACGAGCTGCGCCGGATCATCCCGCCCTGGGTGACCCTGGGCTCACGGTGCGCGACCCTGCCGACACCCAAGCGCGAGTACGGGCGCTGGCATCCGTGGGGGAGGCTGGCCGATTACCGTCGCCGCTACGACGAGGTGGTCGGTCGCCTGATCGACGATGTCGCGGCCGACCCGCGACTCGACGAGCGTGACGATGTGTTGGCACTGCTGCTGCGCAGCACCTACGAGGACGGTAGCGCGATGTCGCGGCAGGATGTCGCCGACGAGCTGCTGACCCTGCTGGCCGCCGGGCACGAGACGACGGCGTCGACGTTGGCCTGGGTTTTCGAGCGGATCAGCCGGCATCCCGAGGTGTTGGCTCGATTGGTCGACGAAGCCGACAGTGACCAGAACGAGTACCGGCAGGCCGTCATCCTGGAGACCCAACGGGCCCGCACCGTCATCGACTTCTCCGGCAGACATGTGTATGCGCCGGCCTTCGAACTCGGGGAATGGGTTGTCCCGCAGGGGCATTCGATCGTGGTCAGTCTGTCGCAGCTACACGAGCGCGAGTTCGACGATGCGGCGCGTTTCGACCCGCAGCGGTTCATCGGTAACCGGCCGCCGCTGGCCTGGGTGCCCTACGGCGGCGGCACCCGACGCTGTGTGGGTGCGGTCTTCGCCAATGTCGAGATGGACGTCGTATTACGCACCGTGCTGCGGCATTTCACCGTCGCCACCACCACCGCGCCGGACGAGAAGGTCCACTCGCGTGGAGTGGCCTTCACGCCCAAGCGCGGTGGACGGGTGGTCGTGCACCGGCGCTAAACTTCAGCGCGCTTGGGCAGCTTCCAGCCCGGCCGTGGGAAGTGGCAGGTGTACCCGGTGGGGTAGCGCACCAGGTAGTCCTGATGCTCGGGCTCGGCCTCCCAGAAGTCGGCCTCCGGGACCACCTCGGTGACCACCTTGCCCGGCCACAGTCCGGAGGCATCCACGTCGGCGATGGTGTCGAGCGCGACCGACTTCTGGTCGTCGTCGACATAGAAAATCGCCGACCGGTAGCTGGAGCCCACATCGTTGCCCTGACGGTTCTTCGTCGACGGGTCGTGGATCTGGAAGAAGAACTCCAGCAAAGCCCGGTAGTCGGTCTTCGCGGGATCGAAGATGATCTCGATGGCCTCGGCATGGCCCGGGTGATTGCGGTAGGTGGCGTGCTCGTTCTGCCCGCCGGTGTAGCCGACCCGGGTGGACACCACGCCGGGCTGCTTACGGATCAGATCCTGCATTCCCCAGAAGCAGCCGCCGGCCAGAATCGCCTTCTGGAAGTCGCTCATGACGACATCCCTCCTCTATCTCGTCGAAATATGGGCTACTCACGTCGAGCCTCCATTGTGCTCCGCCGTTACGGTGGAACCCATGCGTAGAGCTGTAACAACAGCACTCCTCTGCCTAATCCATGCGAGTGTCCTGCTGGCGGCCGGTTTTCCGGTGGCATCGGCCGAACCTCTCGATCCCGCCGAGCCACCGCCGGAGGTGCCTGCCGACCCGGCGCGCTCGGTCTTCACCGACAATCCGCAGATCCTCAATCCACACGCCACCCTCGTCGAGTCCTGGAGTCGTGACGGTGACGGCCTGGTGGTCAACTTCGCCTCCGGCGCTCCCGACTGCTTCGGGGTGCATGTGCTGGTGCAGGAGACGCCCGAGTCGGTGACCGTGGACCTCAACGGCGGGATGCCGCCGGCCTCCATCGGGCGGATGTGCATTGCGCAGGCGGTGCCCGGCAGCGTCGTGGTACCGCTCGACGGGCCGTTGGGTGATCGCCAGGTGCTCGCCGTTGCCGACGCCCTCGACAAACCGAGCTAGAACGTGTTCTAGTTCATGATGTGACGTTGTTCACCCCTGACGAGCTGACCGAGGCCTACGCCACCTTCGAGGCAACCGTGGCGCGTGCCGCGCTCACCCGGGACTGGGATCCGTGGGTGGACCAGTACACACCCGACGTCGAATACGTCGAACACGCGGCCGGCACGATGCGTGGCCGGGAAGAGGTCCGGCCGTGGATCTGGAAGACCATGGAGTCGTTTCCCGGCAACCACATGACGGCGTTCCCGTCGCTGTGGTCGGTGATCGACGAGACCACCTCGCGCATCATCTGCGAGCTCGACAACCCGATGCGCGACCCGGGCGACGGCACCATCATCAGCGCCACCAACATCTCGATCCTGACCTATGCCGGTGACGGTCTGTGGCGGCGTCAGGAGGACATCTACAACCCGCTGAGGTTCGTGTCGGCGGCGATGAAGTGGTGCAAGAAAGCCAAGGAGTTGGGCTCCCTGGACGACGAGGCCGCCGCGTGGATGCAGAGCATGGCCCGATGAGCGTCGCATTGGTCATCGGTGCCAACGGTTACCTCGGTTCGCACCTGACCCGTCAACTGGTCGCCGACGGTCACGAGGTCCGGGTGATGGTGCGCGATGGTGCCAACACCATCGGCATCGACGATCTGGATGTCCAGCGATATGTCGGCGACATCTGGGACAACGATGTGCTGCGCAAGGCGATGACGGGCGCCGAGGTCGTCTACTACTGCGTGGTCGACACCCGCGGTTGGCTGCGCGACCCGTCGCCGCTGTTCCGGACCAATATCGAGGGCACCCGCAATGTGCTGGACATCGCGGTGGAACCCGAGATCGCATCCGGCCTGCAGAAGTTCGTGTTCACCAGCAGCTACGCGACGGTCGGTCGGCGCCGCGGCCGGGTGGCCACCGAGGAAGACGTCATCGGTGAACGCGGGCTGACACCGTATGTGCGCTCCCGTGTGCAGGCCGAGAAGCTGGTGCTGTCCTATGCCCGCGAACGTGGGTTGCCCGCGGTGGCCATGTGCGTGTCCACCACCTATGGCGGCAAGGACTGGGGTCGCACGCCGCACGGTGCGATCATCGCCGGTGCCGCGTTCGGGAAGCTGCCGTTCGTGATGAGCGGTATCGAGTTGGAGGCCGTCGGCGTCGACGATGCTGCCCGCGCTATGATCTTGGCCGCCGAAAAAGGCAGGGTCGGCGAGCGTTACCTGATCTCGGAGAAGATGATCAGCAACGCAGAGGTGGCGCGCATCGCCGCCGAGACCGCCGGGGTGCCCGCGCCGTCGCGTTCGATCCCGTTGCCGTTGACCTACCTGTTGGCCACCATGGGCACCGTGAAGGGCCGGTTGCGCAAGACCGACGAACGCCTGTCGCTGGCCTCGTTGCGGTTGATGCGAGCCGAGGCCCCGGTGGACTGCAGCAAGGCCCATCGCGAATTCGGTTGGCAGCCCAACCCGGTAGAGGATTCGATCGCCGACGCGGCCCGGTTCTGGGTGGGACTGCGGAATGCCCGAAAGAAGTGAGCCGGTGCGGGTCGATCTGACCGGCGCGCCGCAGACCATGTTGGCCACGCTGTACGCGAAGGCCCTCGATGCCGCACTGCCGCAGCCGATTCTGGGTGATCACTGGGCTGCCGAACTCGTCGACCGTATCGACTACGACTGGGCGCAGACGACCATCGATGCCCGGCGGTCGCCGGCGGTGACGACACGATCTGCGCAGTTCGACCGTTGGGTGCGCCAGTTCCTGGCGGTGCATCCCAAAGCCGTTGTGCTGCATCTCGGGTGCGGGCTGGACAGTCGGTATCTGCGGTTGGCGCCGGGGCTCGATGTGCAGTGGTTCGACATCGACTATCCCGAGGTGACCGGACTGCGCAGAAGCCTGCTGCCGGCCGGTGGGCACAGCTACCACACCATCGCGGCATCGGTCACCGATCCCGCGTGGCTGCAGGATATTCCGACCGACGTGCCGCTGCTGGCACTCGGCGAGGGTCTGACCATGTACCTGACCGCGACAGACGGGCTGGACCTGCTGAACCGGATCGTCGGCCACGGTGCCGCCGGCGGCGAACTGCAATTCGATGCCTTCAATCGGATGGGCATCCGGGCCCAGTGGAGCAATACCGTGGTGCGCCGGTCCGGAGCGACGCTGCACTGGGGTATCGACGGTCCCGAAACCATCTTGACCGCCGTCCCCAGCACCCGGCTGCTGGCCCGGGTGGGAGCGTTCGACGCCCCGGGCTTCGACCGGGTGCCCTTCGGGTACCGCGCGTTGGCACGGGCTATGTCGATGGTCCCGGCGCTGCGCTATATGGCGTCGTTTCATCGTTATGCCTTCGGCGGTTGATCCGAGTCATCCTCGCGCTCGGGTTCTTCGGGCCGGCTGAGTAATTCTTCCGGGTGGAAGTGGTGGTTGATGGTGTCTTGTCCGGTGTCCATGAGTGGTGGTGGGTACCAGTGGGCGCGGCCGGTGGTGGGGTCGATCTTGGTGGTCCAGCCCAGTTCGGCCAGCAGGTTGTCCGGTCCGCAACCCAAGGCCAGGGTCGGGGCATCGGTGTAGCCGCCGTGAGCCCAGCTGGGATCGGCGTGATGAGCCTGGGTGAGGTTGGCACAGCGGGTGCAGCCCGGCCGGGTACAGCCGCGGTCACGGTTGTAGAGCAGCAGCCGTTGAGCCTTGGTG
>NZ_JBKFAX010000032.1:0-42444 GCF_053345865.1 Mycobacterium sp. C31M
CGCGAACATCACCTCATCAAGACCCTGAACACCGGCTGGACCCCCACCGCTCATTCGGACGGCTCAACAACCTGGGCCGCGCCCACCGGACACACCTACACCACCAGACCCCTGGCATCGGTGCTGTTCCCGCACAACTCGTTTCACACCGAGATCCCGCGGCGACGCCACATCAGCCTCATCGACAACCACGACCGCGAACCCACCATCCCGACACGACAACGCACCCGAAAACACGACCGCGAATACCGCATCAACGCCGAACGCACCCGCAACGCACTCGAAATCGCCCTCGAACAGAATCGCCAACGGCACCACCGACAAGGGTCGGGCGGGGACCGCCAAAAACGAGGTCGACCCAACACCACCTACACCGACAACGACCCACCACCCTTCTGACGCAGTCCATTCAGGACGGCGGCGGCGACCGGGCTCGGGTGGTCGGTGTCGAGATCCAGCTCGCCGGTCGGCTCCAAAGGCGGCTGGGCCATGAACCGCGGCACTGTGCCGCGATGGGCGGTGCCGGTGTGGACGACAAACGGATGGCACAGGTAGACGTCGCCGATCCGGCCGGTGGCTTTCGCGATGGGGTGATCCTCGGTCTCCGGGACCACCCGCTCGCATACCGACATCCAAGGCGCGCCGTCGGAGTCGTATTCGGCGAGCACCTTCGGCACCGCGAGGTGCGAGCCAACCCGGATCTCGGTAGGCGCATCGTCGGGCCCGACATCGGAGTAGAGGAACAGCATCAGCAGGGCGCGACCTTTGGATCGCAGGCTCAGCCGTGGACCCGATGCGTCGTAGAAGGAGCCCTCGACATGCCACCCCGCCTCGCGTGGCGGCTCCGCACTCGGGAAGCGCAGTGGAAAGGTCCCCATGCCGACTCGTGGTCGCCAGCCACCCGGCCCGACGAGAGCGTCGAATGCCGCGGTGAGTTTGTCGGTGTTGGCCGACGATGTGAACTCGGGGGTGGCCATTCCGTCGACCCGGATCAGGGACTCGGTCCAGGTGTCCGGCGCGCCGGGGTCGAGGCCGACGGTGCGCCACAACTGGCTCTGGCAGTTCAGGCCGAGTTCGCGGTCGAAGGCTCGCTCGATCTTGATGAAGCCATCGGCGATGAATCGATCGATATCGGCCATGGCATCCATGGTGACCATCCCCGGCGGCGCGGGACAACCGATTATTCCCTGATTCGAGTCGAAAAGTATTGCACCGATGAATATTTCGGGAAATATTTGCAGAGGGAAGCGGGCCCTGGCGGTGCGCAATAGACTGCCGACATGCCGACGATCACCACCGCCGATGGAACCGAGATCTTCTACAAAGACTGGGGGACCGGCCAGCCGATCGTCTTCAGCCATGGATGGCCGCTCTCGGGTGACGACTGGGACACCCAGATGCTGTTCTTCCTGTCGCACGGTTTCCGTGTCATCGCGCACGACCGGCGTGGTCATGGACGCTCGGCCCAGGTGGCCGACGGTCACGATATGGATCACTACGCCGACGACCTGGCCGCCGTCGTCGAGCATCTCGATCTGAAGGACGCGGTGCACATCGGGCACTCGACCGGCGGCGGCGAAGTGGCGCATTACCTGGCCCGCCACGGCGAGGCGCGCGCCGCCAAGGCCGTGCTGATCGCGGCCGTGCCGCCGCTCATGGTGCAAACGGAGGCCAACCCGGGCGGCCTGCCCAAGTCGGTGTTCGACGATCTGCAGGCGCAGCTGGCGGCCAGCCGATCCGACTTCTACCGGGCGCTGCCGTCGGGCCCGTTCTACGGATACAACCGCGAGGGTGTCGAGCCCTCGGAGGCCGTGATCCAGAACTGGTGGCGCCAGGGCATGATGGGCGGTGCCAAGGCCCACTACGACGGCATCGTGGCGTTCTCGCAGACCGATTTCACCGAGGATCTGAAGAAGATCACCATCCCGGTGCTCGTCATGCACGGCGACGACGACCAGATCGTGCCCTACGCGGATGCCGGCCCGTTGTCGGCCGAGCTGCTGCCCAACGGGATCCTGAAGACCTACGAGGGTTTCCCGCACGGCATGCCCACCACACACGCCGACGTCATCAACGCCGACCTGCTGGAGTTCATCCGGAGTTAGCTCTTGTTCCGCTTCACCTGATTGAACGGCACCCCGCGATCGGCGGCCGGCTCGCGGGGGAAGCCGAGGATCCGCTCGCCGATCACGTTGCGCGCCATCTCCGAGGTCCCGCCGCCCAGCGACCCGGTCTGCCGCGACAGGTACCGCACCCCGATGTCGAGTAGGCCGTCACCGTCGTCGATCACGCCGGCGGTACCGGCGATGGCCAGCGCGGTGTCCACCTCGAGCTCGGTGGTCTCGGCGTGCATCAACCGGATCAGCGTCCCGGCATTCGGCGGCAGCGAACCGTTGCCGATCGACTTGGTGACATGTTCGATCAGCTGGTCCTTGACGATCCGCCTCGCCAGGGCCCGCCCGGCCAGATCCTGCACCCGCGGATCGTCGGCCTGCCCGGTCGCCTCGGCGAGCGCCACATGGTTGGGCGGCATCTCACTGGCATTCTCGGCCCCGGTCCCGCTGGCGAACTCCGAACCGCCACCGACCGCGCGTCGCTCGTGGTGCAGCTGCCGCGACGCCACCGTCCAACCGTCGTTCACGGCCCCCACCACGGCGTCATCGCCGAGCTCGAGTCCGTCGAAGAACTCCTCGCAGAACTCCTCGTTGCCGTTCACCTCGGTGATCCGACGCATCGTGATCCCGGGCGCATTCAGCGGCACCAGAAACATCGTCAGCCCCTCGTGCTTGGGCACCGTCCAGTCGGTACGGGCCAGCATCAGCCCGTAATCCGCCGCGAACGCCGATGTGCTCCAGGTCTTGGCGCCGTTGATGATCCACTTGTCGCCGACACGGTCGGCCCGGGTGATCACCCCAGCCAGGTCCGACCCGCCGCTGGGTTCGGACAGCAACTGGCACAGGACCTCCTCACCCCGGATGGCCGCCGAGATCCGATCGCGCTTCTGCTCCTCGCTACCGACATCCAGGATGGTCGCCGAGCAGATGGTGAACGACGGTGTGTTCAGGATCAGCGGCATCTCGAAGAATCGGCACTCGGCGTTGAATGCCCGTTGATACGCGTAATCCAAACCGAGACCGCCGTATCCGCGGGGGAAGCAGATCCCCGCGAAACCGCCCTTGTACAGCTTGCGCTGCAACTCCTTGGCCCGATCCCACGATTGCTGCTCGGCACGCACCGAGAACGGCGGGTTCTCCGGGTCGATGGGCGGCAGGTTGTCGGTCAGCCACTGGCGTGCCCGCGCCGCGAAGTCGGCGACGGTTTCGGTGGAGGCCACGGTATCGGTCATGCGGAAACCTTCCGGCTCAGTTCGAACACGGTGCGGTGATGGTCTTCCGGCGAGCCGAACATCGCGCGGTTCAACGACGCCCGACGCAGATACAGGTGCAGGTCGTGCTCCCAGGTCACCCCGATCCCGCCATGCAACTGCACACAGTCCTGCAGCATCACCGGAGCGCGTTCGGCCACATAGGCTTTCGCCACGCTGACCAACTTCGGGGCATCCGCTGACCGGGCGCCGACCGCCTCGACGGCACCGGAGGTCGTCCCGCGGCAGGCCTCGAACCACAGCTTCATATCCGCGAACCGGTGCTTCAACGCCTGGTACGACGCCAACGGCCTGCCGAAACTGTGCCGATCCAACAACCACTGCTGCGTCATCGCCAGCACCGAATCCAGGATCCCGACGATCTCGGCGCACTGCAGCACCAACGCGATCTGGCGCTGCCGCTCGATGATCGCCGGCGTCTGCTCCGCGGAACCGACCACCGCCGGCGCCACCACCCCGTCGAAAGTGACTCGCGCATAACGTCGCACCATGTCCACCGAGTTCTGTGCCTCGACCGTGACCCCGGCCGCGTCGGCAGGCACGACGAACTGGCGCACCACCCCGTCCAGCGTCGCGGTGACCAGGAACGCGGAGGCGACGTCTCCGGCTTCGACCCGGTCCTTCACACCGTCCAGTCGGTACGCGTCGTCCACCGCGGTCGCCGTCAACCCGGGCTGCAGCGGCGACCACGGATGTCCGGGTTCGTAGACCGCCCAACTGGCGATCGCCTCCCCGGCAACCAACCCCTCGATGGTGTCCTCGTGCCCGTCCGGCGCCTCGACCAGACCGGCCAACACCACGCTGACGGGGTGCAGCGGACCTGGTGCCACGCTGCGTCCCGCCTGCTCGGCCAGCAGCGCCAGATCGGCGACGCCGTCACCGGAAACGCTGCCACCGCCGAGTTCCTCGGGCACCAGCAGGCTCGACCATCCGAGTTCGGCCGCGCGCTGCCACCAATCGGTTTCGAAGGACACGCCGGCGGACTGCATCTCACGCACCCGGGAGAGCGGTGCCTCCTTCTCCAGGAAGGCCTGCGCGGTCGAGGCGAACAGCATCTGTTCGGGGTTCTTCATGACGTTTGCCGCTCTATGAGAGTCATATTCCCAAATATCGGTAATGACATTACCACGCGTCAAACGGGGCGCGAAGGGTCCACGAGCAGGCTGTGAACGCAGAATTCGAAGATCTGTGTGCCCTCGATCGGCGTGCCGGTCAGTTCGGCACCGAGCACCTGCAGTCGCAGTGCGCCCAGCACGGTCTGCATGATCAACGCCGCGGTGCTGTCCGTCGCGGTCTCGGGTCCGCCGCGGAACACCCCCTCCGCGATCCCGGCGGCGATGATGTCCCTGATCAGCGCATGCAGCGGCGCCAGCACTCGGGCGTACTCCTGGGGCAGTGACTCGGCCAGGTGGTCGTTGAAGAAGGTCAGCCCGCGATTGATGCTGTCCTGTTTGGTCGACGCGGCCGGCGCGCTGATGCGGTCGACCAGCACCTGCAGTGCCGACACCGCGTCCAGGTCGGCGACATCGGCGCGCCAGCGCGCCGTCGATTCGGACATGATCTTGTCGACGAGGGCCAGCAGCAGCTCGTCCTTGGTCGAATAGTGCTGGTAGAACGACCGCAGCGAAGTCTTCGACCGCTCCACCACCTCCAGCACGGTGAAGTCGGTGCGACCGGTTTCGCCGAGAATCGCCAGCGCCGATCTCATGAACCGGACCTGCCGGGATTCGGTTTCCTCGGCGTCAGCCATCTGGGTCCCTGCCTGTCGTACCCGTTGTGCAAGCGATGAGAATGACGTTACCGTTTTTGTAGAGTCCCCATGTGGACTTGCCGGCACCCAGGAAAGGGACACGATGACGACTTCGGATCAGGCCCAGGCGGTCGAGTGGACGCTGGAGGGTCTGCTCGAGCTGTTCGAACCGCAGCCAGACGGGGAGAACCGCTTCATCGCGCAGACCGGTCTCGCCGGTGCCGATGATCGTCAGGTCGTCGAAGGCACACAGGTCCTGGCCCAGGCCATCGTCGCGGCCGCCAAGCGATTCCCGGACAAGTCGGTGCGATCGGTGTACGCGGTGTTCGCCCGGGTGGTGCTCGTTGGGCCGCCCGTCGAACTCGATATCGACGTCGTCTCCGAGGGCCGGTCCACGGCCACCGCGGTGATCACCGCCTCGCAGAACGGCAAGCGGTGCATCACCGTCACCGTGCTGGCCGACGTGCCCTCCGGTGACGTCATCCGTCACCACCTGCCGCGGCCGGATGTCGCGGGGCCGCAGCAGGCCAATGTCTCCGCGATGCCGATGACCGGACGGCAGCTGCGGCTGGTCGACGTCGTGGACGTCAACAGCCCCGACGAGGTCGGCCCGCCGGAGCTGCATGCCTGGCTGCACTACGATCCGATACCGGCACGCGATGATCTCGCGAAGGCCTTGATCGCGTATTTCACCGGACACCTGGGGATTTCGACCACCATGCGAGCACACGAGGGTATCGGCACCGCGCAGGCACACCTGACGGTGTCGACCGCGCCGATGACGGTGTCGGTCAGCTTCCACGAACCGGTCACGTGGCAGGGCTGGCTGCTCTACGGACACGAGAGCACCCAGGTGGGTGCCGGGATGTCGTATGTCCGCGGCACCGTGCACACCGAGGAGGGCGAATTGATCGCCTCGTTCAGCCAGGACGGACTGATCCGCCCGCTGCGCACCAGCGACACCGGTATCAAGGAACAGTCCCGGCTCTGAGTTCAGGGTCGGACATCCCAGGCGTGGTGCACGATGTCGTGCAGGTGATATACGGCGATGCTGGCGACGGTGAATTCGCTTCCGTTGCTGCGTAATCCACGCCGGGGCCAGGCGTCGTCGGGCACCTCGCGGTAGGCCCGGGCGACCGTGGTGGCGGCGTCGAACAGTTCGCCGGCCACCACCGCGGGATCCTGGGCCGGGTAGTCATCGGCGATCGCGGTCGCGTCCTGATCCCAGTTCGGGAACAGCGGTACGTCCTCGGTGAGCATCAACTGCACCCGGCGGTCGAAGATGCGGTGCACATCCCTGATGTGACAGCCGTACTCCAGTTGTGACCAGACCCCCGGTGCCGGACGCTCCCGCACGTGTGCGCCGGCCAGTCGGTGCATCCAGTCGGCGGCATCACGCTCGACGAGTCCGGCCACCTCGCTCGGCTGCACCGCCGCGGGGTCGAAACCGCAGTCCGGGCAGGGGCGATCCAGCACCCAGGTCCAGTCCTTGGTGTCGGGCTCGATGTGCTCGTCGGTCAACGCAGGGCGCCGGGTGCGAAGGTTTCGCACTGGTTCGGGTCGCCGGTCTGGTACCCGACGGTGAACCAGTGCTGGCGCTGCTCGGAGGACCCGTGCGTCCACGATTCCGGGCTGACCCGGCCGGTGGCTGCCTGCTGGATCCGGTCATCGCCGACCGCCGACGCCGCCGACAGCGCATCGGCGATGTCCTTGTCGCTCAACGGCTCCAGGAACGGCACATCGGTGCCCTCCTGCTTGGTGATCGCGGCATAGTGGGCCCATACCCCGGCATAGCAGTCGGCCTGCAGTTCGGTGCGCACCCCACCGCCGGTCGGGCCGGTCGGGTCCTGCTGGGCGCGGCCCAGCACGCCGAGCAGGTTCTGCACGTGATGGCCGAACTCGTGCGCCACCACATACTCCTGGGCGAACGGCCCACCGCTGGAACCGAATTGGTCACGCAGAATATCGAAGAAGTCGGTGTCGAAGTAGGCCGTCTGATCGGCGGGGCAGTAGAACGGGCCGACCTCGCTGGTGGCCGGACCGCAGTCGGTGTTGACCGAACCGCTGAACAACTGCACCTGCGGGCGGCGGTAGTCGGGCAGCAGCTGCTGCCAGACGGCGTCCACCGAGTTGCCCGTCGCGACCACCCGGCACTGCACCAGCTCGTTGGCGTCGGCGCCGGTCTTGCACTGACTCAGGTCGAAGCCGGGGGAGGACACCCCCTCGGTGGACATGCCCTGGTCCTGCGGCAGCACGCTGTTGGGGTCGACACCCAGGAACAGCGCGACGACCACCAGCAACAGCCCGCCGATCCCGCCACCGAGTGCGATCCGCCGGCCGCCCCCGCCGCCGCGGCCACTGCTCGACGTCGTGCTCGTGTCGATCTGCATGCCCTCGTTGAAGGTCATCGTCCCCACCAACCCATCTGCAGTGTCGGCACCGTGTCTTGTTCAAGCCGGGTCCACTTTTCCACACTACGATTCTGATGTGCCCTCTGTCGCCGAACTGTCGACGATCGTGCCGACGTCGCACGGCCTGCTCCGCGGTACCACCGAGGGTGGTGTCGGGGTGTGGCGCGGAGTCGCCTATGCCGAACAACCGGTGGGGGATCTGCGCTTCCTGGGCCCGCAACCGCTCAAACCGTGGGATGGGGTGCGCGACGCCATCGAACACGGGCCGCTGCCCCCGCAGGGCCGGTCGTTTGTCGGCGGCGGGCGCGATGACCCGAAGGTCCGCGATGAGGCCTGCCTGACGGTCACCGTCTGGTCACCCGATGTGTCCGCATCGTTGCCCGTGATGGTGTGGATCCCCGGCGGTGCCTTCGTGTACGGGGCCGGGCAACTGCAGCTGTACAACGGATCCCGGCTCGCCGCCAGCGGCGATGTCGTGGTCGTCAACGTGACCTACCGGCTCGGGGTGTTCGGCGGATTCGAGCTCGGCGATCTGGGGCCGGGTTTCGAGGACAACCTGTGCCTGCGTGACCAGATCGCCGCGCTGCAGTGGATCCGCGAGAACATCGGTGCGTTCGGTGGAGATCCGAACCAGGTCACGGTGTTCGGCGAGTCCGCCGGTGCCACCTCGGTGCTGGCACTGCTGGCCAGCCCCGCCGCGGCCGGGTTGTTCGACCGGGCCATCGCCCAGAGCCCGGCGCTGCCGCTGATCGCCGACCGCGAGTCGCGGGCCCGCCAGGCGCATGCCTTCCTCGCCGAACTGGGTGTCGAGGCCGACGAGGTCAAGGCGCTGCCGCAGCGCCGATTACGCCGTGCCGCCGGGCAATTGCAGTTGGACAGTGTGGCGCACACCCCGACCTTGGCCTACGGGCTGACACACGGGGTCGACCTGCTGCCACACCATCCGATCGAGGCAGCCCGCCGCGGCGCGGTGACCCCGATACCGCTGATCATCGGGACCAACAGTCACGAGGCGTCGATGTTCGCCTGGGGCAAGCCGCCGATGCTGCCGACGACCGCGAGCGGGGTCGACGGGTTCTTCACGCGCTGGGCGCCGGACGCCCGTGATCAGGTGCTGGCCGGGTATCCGGGTTTTCCGCGTCGCCGGACATTGATCGATTTCGGGTCCGACGCCATGTTCGGCGCCCCGACATGGGCCTTCGTCGACGCCTACAGCGCCGACGCGCCGACCCACATGTACCGGTTCGACCACACCACCTGGACGCTGAAGGTGTTGGGGCTCGGCGCCACCCACGGCAGCGAGATCGTGCACATCCAGCACAGCTACAGCTCGTACCTGGGTCGCAAACTGCACCCGCTGGGCCGCCGCGTACAGCCCGCGGTGGGCCGGCGGATGCAACGGCTGTGGCTGGATTTCGCGACCGCCGGGCTCAGCGAGTGGCCGCGCTTCGACACCGACACCCGCAAGACCCTGGTGATCCGGTCGACGCGCGATACCACCGTCGAGGATCCCGACGTCGCGCGGCGGGCGGCCTGGGCGGGCGTCTACTGACGGCTAGTAACGGGCGTCGGTGTAGCGCCGCAGATTGTGCAGGAACCGCTGGAACATCCACGCCATCACCGGCCTGCCCGCGGTCATTCCCAGTTTGGCGACGCGACCCCGCGGCCGCATCGCCATCACCCAGGTGAGGTTGCAACCACCCGCGGTGGGCACGATCCAGTAGTCCTCGGCGAACGCGGTGATGCTGCGAGTCGAGGCCTGATTGAAGCGAAACGCCATGTGACTGTGCGGTTCCCAGGCCAGGAACTCCTCGTCGCCGACGATCCCGCCGCGCATGGTCACCGTGCGGGTGGTGCCGATGTCATACGGCTGTGGGCTGGTCCACACAACCTTGGTGATCACCGATGCCCACTGCGGCCAGGACTGCGCGTCGGAGAGCACCTCGAACACCTGCTCCGGGGTGATCGCGAGGTCCACGGTGCTGACGAAGCGGAACGGGGCATCGGAGATGAAGTCCAGGTCGACACGTTCGCACGGATACATCGCCACCTGCCGACCTTAACCGGGACGGCATCGAGCCGCGGATGGAGGCGTCTCTAGACTGAGCAGTCGTCATCGCCATATCGACACACAGGAGTTTTACGTGCTGCGCAGTCACCCCGCCGGTTCGTTGCGGTCCACCGACGCCGGTCAGACCGTCACCCTGGCGGGCTGGGTGGCCCGTCGGCGTGACCACGGCGGTGTCATCTTCATCGACCTGCGCGACGCCTCCGGGGTCTCGCAGGTGGTGTTCCGCGACGAGGCCGTACTGGAGCAGGCGCACCGGCTGCGCGCCGAGTTCTGCGTCGCGGTCACCGGTGTGGTCGAGGTGCGGCCCGAGGGCAACGCCAACGCCGAGATCGCCACCGGCGACATCGAGGTCAACGCCGTCGAGCTGACGGTATTGGGGGAGAGCGCGCCGCTGCCGTTCCAGCTCGACGAGACCGCCGGTGAGGAAGCGCGCCTGAAGTACCGCTACCTGGACCTGCGCCGGGAGGGGCCGGGTAAGGCAATCCGGTTGCGCTCCAAGGTCAATGCCGCCGCCCGCGGCGTGCTGGCCGAGCATGATTTCGTCGAGATCGAGACCCCGACGCTGACCCGGTCCACCCCGGAGGGCGCGCGGGACTTCCTGGTGCCCGCCCGGCTGCAGCCCGGCAGCTTCTATGCGCTGCCGCAGAGCCCGCAGCTGTTCAAGCAGCTGCTGATGGTCGCAGGCATGGAGCGCTATTACCAGATCGCCCGCTGCTACCGCGACGAGGATTTCCGCGCCGACCGCCAGCCCGAGTTCACCCAGCTGGACATGGAGCTCAGCTTCGTCGAGGCCGATGACGTCATCGCCGTCTCCGAACAGATCCTGCGGGCCGTGTGGTCGACCATCGGCTACCAACTGCCCACCCCGCTGCCGCGGATCAGCTACGCCGAGGCCATGCGCCGCTTCGGTTCCGACAAGCCCGACCTGCGCTTCGGCGTCGAACTCGTCGAATGCACCGAGTATTTCAAAGACACCACCTTCCGGGTGTTCCAGGCGCCCTACGTCGGTGCGGTCGTGATGACCGGAGGCGCCTCGCAGCCCCGGCGCACCCTGGACGGCTGGCAGGAGTTCGCCAAGCAGCGCGGGCACAAGGGCCTGGCCTATGTGCTGATCGGCGAGGACGGCTCGCTGACCGGACCGGTGGCCAAGAACCTGTCCGACGCCGAGCGTGACGGTCTGGCCGCGCACGTCGGCGCCGCTCCCGGTGACTGTGTGTTCTTCGCCGCGGGGACACCCAAGGGCGGGCGTGCGCTGCTGGGCGCGACCCGCATCGAGATCGCCAAGCGCCTCGACCTGATCGACCCGGCCGCCTGGGCGTTCACCTGGGTGGTCGACTGGCCGCTGTTCGAACCGGCCGATGACGCCACCGCCTCCGGGGACGTCGCCGTCGGCTCCGGCGCCTGGACAGCGGTGCACCATGCCTTCACCGCGCCGCAGCCGGAGTCGGTGGACACCTTCGACACCGATCCCGGCTCCGCGCTGGCCAACGCCTACGACATCGTCTGCAACGGCAACGAGATCGGCGGCGGCTCGATCCGTATCCACCGCCGCGATGTGCAGGAGCGGGTCTTCGCGATGATGGGTATCGACCACGCCGAAGCCCAGGACAAGTTCGGATTCCTGTTGGACGCCTTCACCTTCGGCGCCCCGCCGCACGGCGGTATCGCCTTCGGCTGGGACCGCATCGTCGCGCTGCTGGCCGGGGTCGACTCGATCCGTGAGGTCATCGCCTTCCCGAAGTCCGGTGGGGGTGTCGATCCGCTGACCGATGCGCCGGCCCCAATCACCGCGCAACAGCGTAAGGAAGCGGGAATAGACGCCAAGCCGGAGAAGCTGGAAAAAGTATGAGTGAACTCGACAAGGACAAGCTGGTCGCCGACGTCGCCGCGCTCGACGATTTCAATAGTCAGATCGTCGAGGAGTTCCGGGCCAACGCCGGCAAGGTCGGCGGCCCGTTCGAGGGCGGCACGCTGCTGTTGCTGCACACCGTCGGCGCCAAGTCCGGGCAGCCGCGGCTCTCGCCGTTGGCCTATCTGGAGGTCGACGGCAAGGTGCTGATCGTCGGTTCCTACGCCGGCGCGCCGAAGGACCCGGCCTGGGTGCACAATCTGCGAGCCAACCCGGCCGCGCGCATCGAGGTGGGCACCGACGCCTATGACGTCACCGCCCGGGAACTGCCCGACGCCGAACGTGACGCGACCTACCCGAAGATCGTCGAGGTGGCGCCGGTGTTCGCCGACTACCAGGCCAAGACATCGCGGTCGATCCCGCTGTTCGAGCTCGTCCGCACGTGAACAGGCCGTACTCTCACCCCCGATGCTTCGGGGGATGGGGGTGGTGCGCATGCTCGCGCCGAACACGGTCGACTACATGGATCACGCGTCCTACGTCGCGCTGCGGGCATTGAAGCGGGGGCCTGTCGGTCAATCGGTATGGATCTACGACCGTGATGTCGACATGGACGGGTTACGAAGGTTCCAGCGCAACCTGGGACAGACACTGCTCGGTCGCCGCATCGAGCCGTCACCGTTGCCGTTCGGTCGGCACCGCTGGGTGAGCTGCCCGGAACCGGCCGGTATCGAGGTGGCTGCCACCGAACGCACCCGGGCACAGGTGTGGGAGTGGGTGAACGAACGGGCCAAGATCCCGGTCGACCCGGAGACCGGCCCGCCCTGGCACCTGGCCGTGCAACCACTGGTCGGCGGTGGGGCAGCGGTGTCGCTGGTGTTCTCGCACACCGTCGCCGACGGTGCCGCCTCGACTTTGTCGATCGTCTCGGCGGTCGAGGGAGTGCCGTTCGAGCTGGGTTATCCGGCTGCCGGGTCCCGGACCCGGCGCCGAGCGCTGCGTGAGGACATCGGGACCACGGCGCGGGTGCTGCCCGGGATTCCGTCGGCGATCGTGGGCACTGTGCGGTTGCAACGACAGCAGGCCGCAGGCAAACCGAAACCGGCCAAGCGGGACAAGCCCGTCACGACGGGAGCCACCGACGCCGTCACCGTGCCGATGGTCGCGGCCAGCATTGACGTGGCGAGTTTCGACCAGAAGGTCGCCGACCTGGGTGGCACCCGCAACGCCCTGGTCGCCGCGCTGGCCGCCCGCCTCGGTCATGCGCTGGGCCGCGTCGATGCCGACGGCAACGTGATGCTCACCTTCCCGGTCAGCGAACGCACCGAGGGCGACACCCGCGGGAACGCCCTCAACGTCATCACGGTGACGGTCGACCCGGGCACCGTCACCACCGATCTCGGACCGCTGCGCAAAGCCGTCAAGGATGCGCTGGTCGAGATGAAGGAGATCCGCGATGCGGTGATGGCACCGCTGCCACTGATCCCGTTCGTCCCCAAATTCCTGATGGCACAGGTCGAGAAGGCAGTGCTCCAGGAGGGCCGGCCGATCGGCTGCTCGAATGCCGGCGATATGCCCCCGGCGCTGAGCCGCATCGACGGGGCCGACGCCGATTTTTTCATCGGCCGGATGATCGAGAACGGGGTCACCGAGGACGCCTTCGCCCGTCGCGGCGGGCATCTGGCGCTCGGTGTGACGATCACGAACGGGACCGCCGCGATCAGCATCGCGTCCTGGAAGGTCGGCGGTCCGAACACCGCGGAGTCGCTGGCCGAGGCGGTCTCCGCGGCGTTCGGCGATTTCGGGCTGAGCCCGACCGTCGAATGGTGAGGCCTACAGGCGCTCGATGATGGTGGCGTTGGCCATGCCACCGCCCTCACACATGGTCTGCAGGCCATACCGGCCGCCGCGCTGCGACAGCGCGTTGACCAGAGTGGTCATGATGCGCGCACCGCTGGCGCCCAGCGGGTGGCCGATCGCGATGGCGCCGCCGTTGACGTTCACCTTCGAAAGGTCGGCACCGGTGTCGGCAGCCCAGCTCAGCACCACCGGGGCGAACGCCTCGTTCACCTCGAACAGGTCGATATCGGACAGCTGCAGACCGGCCCGGGTGAGTATCTTCTCGGTCGCCGGGATGACGCCGGTCAGCATGTGGAGCGGATCGGACCCGACCACCGTGGTGGTGTGGATGCGTGCCAGTGGGCGCAGGCCCAACCGGCGTGCGGTGGCACCGCTGGTGATCATGACTGCGGCGCTGCCGTCGGACAGCGGTGACGAGTTGCCCGGCGTGATGTCCCAGTTGATCTGCGGGAACCGAGCCGCGTAGGCCTCGTTGTAGAAGGCCGGCCGCAGGCCCGACAGAGTGTCCACCGTCGTGCCGGGACGGATGATCTCGTCGGTGCTCAGGCCGGCGATCGGCGCGAGCTCGTTGTCGAACAGCCCGTCCTTGGTGGCGCGGGCGGCCTTCTCGTGACTGGACGCCGAGAACTCGTCGAGCTGGGCCCGGGACAACTGCCACTTGGCAGCGATCAACTCGGCGCTGATGCCCTGCGGCACAAGGCCTTCGGGGTAGCGGGCGGCCATGTCATGACCGAACGGGTCGCTGCCCGGCAGCACCGAGGAGCCCATCGGCACCCGCGACATCGACTCGACACCGGCGGCGATCACGATGTCGTAGGCGCCCGCGAGCACACCCTGGGCGGCGAAGCTGATCGCCTGCTGGCTGCTGCCGCACTGGCGGTCCACCGTGGTGCCGGGCACCGTCTCGGGGAAACCGGCACCCAGCAGCGCATTTCGCGCGATGTTGACGGCCTGGTCACCGACCTGGGTGACGGCCCCGGCGATCACATCGTCGACGAGGACGGGGTCCACACCGGTGCGCTGGATGAGTTCGCGCAGGCTGTGCGCCAACAGATCCGCGGGTAACACCCCGTGCAGGGCACCGTTCGCCTTGCCCTTACCGACCGGGGTGCGTACCGCACCGACGATGACCGCATCGCGATCCGAGAATCCGGACATGATCTGTACCTCCTGCTCACTCCACGCTGAGTACTGTGTACTATACTCAGATATACCAACCTGAGTTCAGTGACGACAACCCAGCGTTAGAGTGATGTGCATGACAGTTCTGGACGGGCCGCTCGCAGACCGCGACGCCTGGTCGGCGATCGGTGAATGCACGATCGAGAAGACGATGAACGTCGTCGGGCAGAAATCGACGATGCTGATCATGCGCGAGGCCTACTACGGCACCACCCGCTTCGACGATTTTGCGCGCCGGGTCGGGCTGACCAAGGCCGCGACATCGGCGCGACTGGGGGAGTTGGTGGCCGCCGGGTTGTTGAGCAAAAAGCCCTACCGAGCGTCCGGGCAGCGGACCCGGCACGAGTACGTGTTGACCCAGGCGGGTGTCGATTTCATGCCGGTGGTGTGGGCGATGTTCGAATGGGGCCGCAACCATCTGCCGAACAACGGCAGGCTGCGGCTGAGCCACCGCAGCTGCGGTGCCGACGCGCACGTCGAAATTGTCTGCGACAAGGGGCATTCGGTGCCGCTCGACGAGCTCGGCATGCGGCTGGTGTCGCGATCTGAGGCAAACGGGTAGCACCCCGCTGCCAGCGGATCCGGGGTAGATTCTGGCGAACTCGGGGACATTGACACCCGAGATATTGACCAATCCGTTAAAATTCCGGCCGGATCGGCACGAACTGGGGGGCCCGAACGTGCCGACGCCACCACGCGGCGAGAAAGGGCCCTCCGGGTATGAACCATCCGGCTGATAACACGCTGGCATATATGGACCAGGGTTCCTACCTGGCGTTACGGGCACTGGGACGCGGTCCGGTGATCCAGTACATCTGGATCTACGAGCGCGGCGTCGACCTCGACGGGTTGCGGCGATTCCAGCGCAACCTGGCCGACACCCTGCTGGGTCGGGTCCTGGAACGTTCGACGATCCCGTTGGGCCGCCACCATTGGGTGCCGATCGGTGACTCGCACGGTATCGACATCTCGGCGGCCGAGCGGCGCCGCGACGAGGTGTGGGACTACGTCGAAGAGCGTGGCAAGGTCCCGGTCGACCCCGAACACGGACCGCCCTGGCA
Source organism: Mycobacterium sp. C31M (assembly GCF_053345865.1). NCBI lineage: Bacteria > Bacillati > Actinomycetota > Actinomycetes > Mycobacteriales > Mycobacteriaceae > Mycobacterium > Mycobacterium sp. C31M. The sequence continues at coordinate 15,570 of NZ_JBKFAX010000032.1, forward strand.
CCTCGGTGTGCAACAACTGGTCGAGGGCGGTGCGGTGGTCACGCTGGTGGTCTCGCACACCGTCGCCGACGCGGCGGCCCTCATCGAGTCCATCACCCATGCCGTCAACGGCACCGGCCGTGATCTGGGCTATCCGGCCGCGCGGTCACGGACCCGCGCGCAGGCCCTGCGCGCGGACCTGGTCATCGCAGCGCGCGCACTGCGCGAGGTCCCGGCCGCGGTGATCGGGGCGGCCAAATTGGCCCGCGACCAGTCTGCCGAACTGTCCGAATCGGCCAAGGCCGTGCCGGTGACCGTCACCCGCGTGCATTCCGAACAACCGGTCAGCCTGCCCACCGTGTCGGTGCGCGTCGACGCCGACGAATGGGATGCCCGCGCGATTGCCCTTGGCGGAACCAGCAATGCGCTGCTCGCAGGGATCGCGGCCCGTATCGGTGCCATCACCGGGCGGGTCGACGCCGACGGCCAGGCGATGCTCTCGCTGCCGGTCAACGAACGGGTCGAGGGGGACACCCGCGGCAACGCGCTCAACACCATCACGGTGATGGCCGACCCACAGACCGCCGTCGGCGATCTGCGGCCCATCCGCGGCGGTATCAAGACCGCGCTGATCGAGCTGGCCGAGAACCGCGAGCAAATGCTGGCCCCGCTGCCACTGGCCCCCTACACACCGAAATTCCTGCTGCGCCGCCTCGAGAAGCTGGTCATGAAGGTCGGCAAGCCGATCGGGTCGTCCAACAGCGGCCCGCTGCCCGAGGAGGTCAACCGCCCCGACGGCACCCCGGCCGATTTCTTTGTCGCGCATTCGCCCGAACCCGGGATCACCGCCACCGATCTGGACCGGATCGGCGGCCGCATGCTGCTGGCCACCGGAACCCTCGGTGGCGCGGTGTGCATGTCGGTGACCGCCTGGGAGCCCGGTGCGGCCAACACCAAGGACGCACTCATGCAGGCGGTCAAGGAAGCCTTCTACGACTTCGACCTCGTGGCGGTCATCGAGTAGAGACAGGCGCGACACCCGGCACGCACCGTGCTGCGGTGACCCCTGTGGTGTGGTGGGATTTGCAGTCATGGGAATCAAAGTGGCGCTGGAGCACCGGACCAGTTACACCTACGACCGACTGGTCGAGATCATGCCGCAGGTCATCCGGTTGCGCCCCGCGCCGCATTCGCGCACCCCGATCGAGGCCTACTCGCTGCAGGTCGAACCCGCGGATCACTTCATCAACTGGCAGCAGGACGCCTTCGGGAATTTCCTGGCCCGCGTGGTCTTCCCGAACCGGGCCCGCGAGCTGACCATCACGGTCGGGCTGATCGCCGATCTGAAGGTGATCAACCCGTTCGACTTCTTCATCGAGGAATGGGCCGAGACGTTCCCGTTCGAGTACCCCAAGGAGCTGATCGCCGACCTGGAGCCCTATCTGCGGCCCGTCGACGAGGACGACGAAAGGTCCGGGCCCGGCCGACTGGTTCGGGAGTGGGTGAAGAACTTCCACGTCGAAAAGGGCACCCGCACCATCGACTTCCTGGTCAACCTCAACGCCGCGGTGCGGGCCGATGTCGGCTACAGCGTGCGGATGGAACCCGGCGTGCAGTCCCCGGACTTCACACTGGAGACCAAGATCGGGTCCTGCCGTGATTCGGCCTGGTTGCTGGTCTCGATCCTGCGCGAGATGGGACTGGCCGCCCGCTTCGTCTCCGGATACCTGGTGCAGTTGGCCTCCGATGTCGAGGCGCTGGACGGCCCGTCCGGCCCGGCCGCCGACTTCACCGACCTGCACGCCTGGACCGAGGTCTACATCCCGGGCGCCGGCTGGATCGGCCTGGACCCCACCTCCGCACTGTTCGCCGGGGAAGGCCACATCCCGCTGTCGGCCACCCCGCACCCATCCTCGGCAGCGCCGATCAGCGGGGCCATCGGCAAGGCCGAGTCCACCATGGAGTTCAGCAATGTCGTCACCCGCATCCATGAGGACCCGCGGGTCACGCTGCCATACACCGATGCGGCCTGGGCCTCGATCGTCGACCTCGGTGCCCGTGTCGACGCCCGGCTGTCGGCCGGCGACGTCCGGTTGACCGTCGGTGGTGAGCCCACCTTCGTGTCGATAGACAACCAGACCGATCCGGAATGGACCACCGCCGCCGACGGTCCGCACAAGCGGCAGCGGGCCTCCGCGCTGGCGGAGCGGCTGCGCAAGGTTTGGGCCCCCAACGGGCTGGTACAGCGCAGCCAGGGCAAGTGGTATCCGGGAGAACCCTTGCCGCGCTGGCAGATCGGGTTATTCTGGCGCGCCGACGGTGAACCGCTGTGGTCGGACCCGGCCCTGCTGGCCGACCCATGGGCGATGACCCGAGCCGATCCAGTTCCGGACGGCGCCGACGCCCAGCTGCTGGCCGCCATCGCCGACGGTCTGACCCTGCCGGCCACCCAGGTGCGGCCCGCCTACGAGGACGCGCTGGGCCGGCTTGCCGGTGCGGTGCGTCAGCCCGCCGGTGACCCGGTCGCCGTGGGCGACGACCTCACCGAGGACGACGCCGCGGCCCGCAAGGCCCTGCTGGCCCGGCTCGACTCGCCGGTGGCCGAGGCGGCCGCCCACGTGCTGCCGCTGCACCGTCGCGAGGACGACGAGGGTTGGGCCAGCTCGGACTGGAAGCTGCGCCGCGGCCGGATCGTGTTGTTGGAAGGCGATTCGCCGGCCGGCCTGCGATTGCCGCTGAACTCGATCAGCTGGATGCCGCCGCGTCGCACCTTCGAGGCGGACCCGCTGACCCAGCACGGCACGCTCAAACGCGGCCCCGCCCGCCAGGCCGAGGCGCCCGTCGACGACGCCGAGGATGCGCCGCCGACGGCGCTGGTGGCCGAGATCCGGGACGGGCTGCTGTACGTGTTCCTGCCGCCTACCGACAAACTCGACGATTTTGTCGATCTGGTGACGCGCATCGAGGCTGCCGCGGCGGCCATCGACACCCCGGTGGTGATCGAGGGGTACGGCCCGCCGCACGATGGCCGGCTGACATCCATGACGGTGACGCCGGACCCCGGTGTCATCGAGGTCAACGTCGCACCCACCACCAGCTTCGGCGAGCAGAGGGCTCAGCTTGAGACGCTGTACGAGGAGGCCCGGAGGGCACGGCTGTCCACCGAGGCCTTCGATGTCGACGGCACCCATGGCGGCACCGGCGGCGGCAACCACATCACCCTGGGTGGGATCACCCCGGCGGACTCGCCACTGCTGCGCCGCCCCGACCTGCTGGTGTCGCTGCTGACCTACTGGCAGCGGCATCCATCGCTGTCCTATCTGTTCGCCGGCCGGTTCATCGGCACCACCTCGCAGGCACCCCGGGTCGACGAAGGTCGCTCGGAATCGCTGTACGAGTTGGAGATCGCGTTCGCCGAGATCGCGCGGTTGGCCGAGATGGGAGCCGCTCAGCCGTGGGTGACAGACCGGGCGCTGCGGCATCTGCTCACCGATATCACCGGCAACACCCACCGCGCCGAATTCTGCATCGACAAGCTCTACAGCCCGGACGGCCCGCGCGGCCGGCTCGGCCTGCTGGAACTACGCGGTTTCGAGATGCCGCCGCACTATCAGATGGCGATGGTGCAGTCACTGTTGGTGCGCTCGCTCATCTCGCGGTTCTGGGAGGAGCCGCTGCGCGCCCCGCTGATCCGTCACGGTGCCAATCTGCACGGCCGGTACCTGTTGCCGCACTTCCTGATTCACGATATCGCCGATGTGGCCGCCGATTTGCGGGCGCACGGTGTGGATTTCGAGACCAGCTGGCTGGACCCGTTCACCGAGTTCCGTTTCCCGCGGATCGGCACCGCGGTGTTCGACGGGGTGGAGATCGAGCTGCGCGGCGCGATCGAACCCTGGAACGTGCTGGGCGAGGAATCGACCGGCGGCGGTACCGCCCGCTATGTCGATTCCTCGGTGGAGCGTGTGCAGGTCCGCCTCGTCGGCGCCGACCGGCACCGCTATGTGGTCACCGCCAACGACCACCCGGTGCCGCTGCTGGCGACCGACAAGGCCGATATCCAGGTCGGCGGGGTGCGCTACCGGGCCTGGCAGCCGCCGAGCGCGCTGCACCCGACCATCACCGTCGACGTGCCGCTGCGGCTGGAACTCATCGACACCGTCACCGGCATGTCCAAGGGGGGCTGCACCTACCACGTCGCCCACCCCGGCGGTCGGGCCTACGAAACCCCACCGGTGAATGCGGTGGAGGCCGAATCACGACGCGGACGGCGTTTCGAAGCGACAGGATTCAACGCCGGACGCGTCGACATGGCGCAGATCAGAGAGAAGCAGGCACGGCAGTCCACCGACATGGGTGCTCCGGGCATTCTCGATCTGCGGCGGGTGCGTACCGTTCTGCGTTGATGGTTCTCCGTACACACAGTTCATCCGAGCCGAATATGGGAGTCGCCGGCGTGACGACGAGCGCGGGCGATGTCCTCGCCGAGTACCGTGCTCGGCGTGCCCAGCAGGCGCTATTCGCCGTGCGCGGCGTCGTCGGCAACGGATACGACGAGTTCATCGATGCCGCCGGTGACATCCGGCCGGCCTGGCAGGAGCTCGCCGAGTGTGTCGGCGAGCGGGGCCGTGACGGGCTGGACCGGTTGCGGTCCACGGTGCGCAGCCTGGTCGACGACGACGGCATCACCTATGTGCACGTCAACAAGGACGGCTCCTCCGATGACGCGGTCGCCGAACCGTGGCGCCTGGACGCACTGCCGCTGCTGATATCGACCGCCGACTGGGACACCCTGGAGGCCGGGCTGGTGCAGCGGTCCCGGCTGCTGGACGTCGTGCTGACCGACCTCTACGGCGCCCGCAAGTCACTGACCAGCGGGGTGCTGCCCCCGCAACTGGTGTTCGCGCATCCGGCCTATGTCCGGGCCGCCCAGGGCATCGAGGTGCCCGGCCGTCATCAGCTGTTCCTGCACGGCTGTGATGTGAGCCGGAACGGTTCCGGGGCCTACGTCGTCAATGCCGACTGGACGCAGGCGCCGTCGGGGGCCGGTTACGCGCTGGCCGGTCGGCGCGTCATCGCCCACGCCGCCCCCGACCTGTACGAGCGCATCGCACCGCGCCCGGCGTCGCCGTGGGCGCAGGCACTGCGGCTGGCCCTCATCGATGCCGCACCCGAGGCGGCCGAGGAACCCGTCGTGGTGGTGCTCAGCCCCGGCACCCAGTCCGAGACGGCGTTCGACCAGGCCTACCTGGCCAGTGTTCTGGGTTTTCCGCTCGTCGAGAGTGCCGACCTGGTGGTTCGCGACGGCAAGCTGTGGATGCGCTCGCTGGGCACCCTCAAACGTGTCGATGTGGTGCTGCGCCGGGTGGATGCCGATTACGCGGATCCGCTGGAACTGCGGGCCGACTCACGCCTGGGCGTCGTCGGTCTGGTCGAGGTGCTGCGCCGGGGCGCGGCCACCGTGGTCAATACATTGGGCAGCGGCATCCTGGAGAGCCCGGGTCTGATGCGCTTCCTGCCGGAGCTGTCCGAGCTGCTGGTGGGCGAGACGCCGCTGCTGCCGTCACCTCAGATCTACTGGGGCGGAATCGATGTGGAGCGGTCCCATCTGCTGTCGCATCTGTCGGAGCTGATCATCAAGCCGGTCACCGGTGGCGCGCCCATCGTCGGCCCGGCGCTGTCGTTGGCCGCCCGTGACGAGCTCGCCGCCCGCATCGGTGCCACCCCCTGGCAGTGGGTCGGTCAGGAGTTGCCCGAATTCTCCTCGGCGCCAACCGATTACTATCCCGGCGGAGTATCCGCCGCCGATGTCGGCATGCGGTTGTTCACCGTCGCTCAGCGTGGCGGGTACGCGCCGATGATGGGTGGGCTGGGGTTCCTGCCCGCACCGGGTAACGCCGCCTATACCCTGGACACCGTCGCGGCCAAGGATGTCTGGGTCCGCACCCCGGATCGAGCCAAGGCGGTGCCCACCCCGGCGGCCGATCTGCCGCTCATGACACCGAGTCCGACCCGCGCCGTCAGCTCCCCGCGGGTGCTGGCCGACCTGTACTGGCTGGGGCGCTACGCCGAACGCGCCGAGCACATGGCCCGACTGCTAACCGTGACCCGGGAGCGCTACCACGAATACCGGTACCGCCAGGACATGGCCGAAAGCCAGTGTGTGCCAGTGCTTCTGGCCGCCATCGGCAAGATCACCGGCACCGACACCGGCATCGGCAACGACGATCACGAGGCCATCGCGGTGGCACCCAGCACGCTGTGGGCGCTGACCGCCGATCGGCGCAGGCCGGGTTCGCTGGCGCAGTCGGTGGAACGGCTGGGCCAGGCTGCCCGAGGTGTGCGCGACCAGATGTCCAATGACACCTGGATGGTGCTGGCGGCCGTCGAGCGCGCGGTGGGAACCCGTGGCGCGCAACCGGAATCCCAGGCCGCCGGGGATGCCTATCTGTTGACCGCGCACACCCAGACGCTGGCCGGCATGCTGGCGCTGTCCGGGATGGCCGCCGAGTCGATGGTGCAGGACGTCGGCTGGACGATGATGGACATAGGCAAACGTCTCGAGCGCGGGCTGGGCCTCACCGCACTGCTGCGGGCCACGCTGTGCTCCGTGCGCAGCCCCGGTGCCGAGCAGACCGTCACCGAGTCCATGCTGGTGGCGTGTGAGTCCTCGGTGATCTACCGCCGGCGCAACCTCGGCAAGGTCAGCGTGGCGGCGGTGGCCGATCTGGTGCTCTTCGACGGCGAGAACCCGCGATCGCTGGTCTACCAGTTCGAGCGGGTGCGCCAGAACCTGCGCCGGATGCCATCGTCATCGGGTTCGTCAAGGTCGGAACGCCTCGCCGACGACATCGCGGCCAAGCTGCGCCGGGTGGATCCGGAGGACCTGGAGATCATCGCCCGCGACGGCACCCGCGCGGTGCTGGCCGAACTGCTCGACGGACTGCATGCCGACCTGCGCGAGCTGTCCAATCTGGTCACCGCCGCGCACCTGTCGCTGCCCAGCGGTATGCAACCGCTGTGGGGTCCCGACGAACGGAGGCTGCTGCCGTGAGCACCCGCAGCTACGCGATCACGCACCGGACCACCTATCGGTACTCCGACGATGTCACGTCCTCCTACGGCCGGGGTTTCCTCACCCCGCGGGACTCGGGGCACCAACGCTGCCTGTCCCATGAGCTGGTCATCGACCCGGAGGCCGCCGACAGCTCGATCAGCCGTGACGGTTACGGCAATGTCAGCTCCTATTTCCACGTCACGGAGCGGCACCGGACGTTGATCGTCACCAGCCACTCGCTGGTGGAGGTGGACCCGCCTGCGCCGGACCGATATGCCGGTGGGTCGGCCCGGGCGCCGTGGGAGATCGCGCGCCCGGTCGGTCCGGACGGCGCACTGGCCACCGAGTTCACCCTGGACCTGTCGCCACCGGAGATCACCGACGAGGTCCGGGCCTATGCGGCACCGAGTTTCACCCCGGAACGCCCGTTGATCGAGGTGCTCACCGACCTGAACGCACGGATCTTCTCCGATTTCACCTACCGGTCCGGTTCCACCACGGTGTCCACCGGGGTGGCCGAGGTTTTGCGCGCCCGCGAGGGGGTATGTCAGGACTTCGCGCGGCTGGCCATCGCCTGCCTGCGCGCCAACGGGCTGGCCGCCAGTTATGTCTCCGGATACCTGGCCACCGACCCGCCGCCGGGAAAGGAACGCATGGTGGGTGTGGACGCGACGCATGCCTGGGCGGCGGTGTGGACACCGCAGAACGTCTGGCTGGGTATGGATCCCACCAACGACCAGATGGTCGACGAACGTTATGTGGTGGTCGGGTTCGGACGTGACTACGCCGACGTGCCGCCGTTGCGCGGCATCATCTACACCGAGTCGGAGAGTAGCGTGATCGACGTATCGGTCGACGTCGCACCGAACTAGGGAGGGTCCGCGATGCGTGATTTCAACTGTCCGGCGTGCGGGCAGCGGCTGGCGTTCGAGAACTCGCTGTGCCTGTCGTGCAATTCCTCGCTCGGCTTCTCGCTGGACGACATGGCGCTGCTGGTGATCGCACCCGAAGCGGAGAGCGAGCACGCCGGCGCCGTGGATGAGAAGCAGTATCAGCTGTGCGCGAATCTGCATCTGGCCGAATGCAACTGGCTGGTGGAGAAGGGACCGGTGGCTCATCTTTGCGTGTCCTGCGCGTTGACCAGGACCCGGCCCGGCGATCAGAACACCGTCGCGCTGGCCGCGTTCGCCTCCGCCGAGAAGGCCAAGCGTCGCCTCATCGCCGAGCTGCACGAACTCAAGCTGCCGATCGTCGGCCGCGACGAGGACCCGCAGTACGGGCTGGCGTTCGATCTGCTCAGCAGTGACGAAGAGAAGGTCTTCACCGGTCACGCCGACGGGGTGATCACCCTGGATCTCGCCGAGGGTGACGATGTGCACCGCGAGCAGTTGCGGGTCGCGATGGAGGAGCCCTACCGGACGCTGCTCGGGCACTTCCGGCACGAGATCGGGCACTACTACTTCTACCGGCTGGTCAGTCCGTCACCGGAGTACCTCGAGGGTTTCAACACCCTGTTCGGCGATCCCGACCTGGACTATCAGGCGGCGCTGGACCGGCACTACAGCGAGGGCGCACCGGCCGGCTGGGAGAACGACTTCGTGTCGTCGTATGCCACCATGCACCCGGCCGAGGACTGGGCCGAGACCTTCGCCCACTATCTGCACATCCGGGACACCATGGACACCGCCGCGGCGTTCGGCCTGGCCCCGGCCGGCGCCACCTTCGATCGAAGGGTCTTGGGCCCCAGCGGTTTCGACACCATCATCGAGATGTGGCTGCCGCTGGCCTGGGCGCTGAACATGGTCAACCGGTCGATGGGCCGGGAGGACCTGTACCCGTTTGTGCTACCGCCGGCGGTACTGGAGAAGATGCGGTTCATCCACACCGTTATCGACGAGATCACCTCGTCGCCGGCCAAGCTGGCGGCCGTAGGTGGGCCCAGCTAGCGGTCCAGCAGCTCTGCGCCGACGCGGTGACCGCGTCGGTCGCCGGGCGGGGGTGCCGGCCCAGTTGCGTGACGGCCTTGGCATTGGAGATCTGCCGCGGCACCGAGTCGGTCCCGCAGGGTGGCCGCGATCTCCGGCAGCGTCATCGGCGCGCCGGCGCGATGATGCCCACCGAGGTCGACAGGCCGGATCCCAGCGCCGGGCCGAACACCCCGACCGGGTTGATGACCGTCAACTCCGGTATGTGCGGCAATGAATCCCGATCCTCCGGTGACCAGGTTGGGGGCGATGTCAGCGGACATGGTGCGCCTCCTGTTCCAACAGTGTGTCGCCGAGTTCGACGAACGTCGCGATGACCGCCTGCTCGGCGGCAGACCGTCGCGCTCGTATTAGCGCAGGGCCGATTCGGCCAGGCCGGTGCGCCGGGACAGCTGCTGGATGGTCAGGTCGCCGGCGAGTTCGGTGGTCATGGGAACCACTGTGCCGAACTTGAAGCGGTTCAAGTCAAGCGCGCACATCTCGATGCTGTGACGGCGGCATGTCGCACCGGCCGGTCCGTGGCGGAGCTTCCTAGGATCGCCCGCGTGACCGATCGATATGGCTCCGACATCCTGTCCCGAAATCCGCATACGCCCAAGCGTGTTCGTTCCACCGAGCAGGCCGCCGACCGCGGCCTCGTGGTCGAGGATCCGACCAGCGGGTTCGTCGGCGCCGTGGTCCGCATCGAGAACGGCCGGGTGGACCTGGAGAATCGCAAGGGGCTGATCCGGTCGTTCCCGTTGGGACCGGGATTCCTGGTCGACGGGCGACCGGTGATCCTCACGGTGCCGAAGCGGGCCCCGGCGGCACCTGCGCGCACCGCGTCTGGATCTGTCGCGGTGGCCGGTGCCAAGGCGCGGGTGGCACTGGCCAGCCGGATCTATGTGGAGGGCCGCCACGACGCGGAACTGGTCGAACAGGTGTGGGGCGCGGATCTGCGCATCGAGGGTGTCGTCGTCGAGTACCTCGGCGGGGTGGACGACCTGCGCGCCATTGTCCAAGAGTTCCGGCCCGGACCCGGGCGGCGACTCGGTGTGCTGGTCGACCACCTGGTCGAGGGGTCCAAGGAATCGCGGATCGCCGCCGACGTGATGCGGGCTGGGGCGAGCGGAGCGACGGGAAATGGGTCGGCGGGTGACGACGTCCTGGTGGTCGGGCATCCGTTCATCGATATCTGGCAGGCCGTCAAACCCGAACGGATCGGCCGCACGGCGTGGCCGGTGATCCCGCGCGGAACGGACTGGAAGCACGGGGTCTGCGACGCGCTGGGCTGGCCGCATGCCGATCAGGCCGATATCGCCGGGGCCTGGCAGCGGATCCGCGGACGGGTGCGCGACTGGAATGACCTGGAGCCGGCGCTGATCGGGCGGGTCGAGGAACTGATCGACTTCGTGACGGCGCCGGCCACCAACTAGCGTTGGGGTGTGGCCGACAGTCTGTTCGACATGCCGGGTGATGCACCGCCCGGTGATGCCCTGCCCGCGACCGCCAGCCCGCTCGCTGTGCGGATGCGACCGGGCACCCTCGACGATGTCGTCGGCCAGCAGCACCTGCTCAAACCCGGTTCGCCATTGCGGCGTCTGGTCGAGGGGTCCGGTGCGGCCAGCGTCATCCTGTACGGCCCACCCGGCACCGGCAAGACCACACTGGCCTCGCTGATCTCGGGTGCCACCGGCCGCCGGTTCGAGGCGCTCTCGGCACTGTCGGCCGGGGTCAAGGAGGTGCGTGCCGTCATCGACGAGGCCAGGCGTGCGGCTATCCGAGGGCAGCAGACCGTGCTGTTCATCGACGAGGTGCACCGGTTCTCCAAGACCCAGCAGGATGCGCTGCTGGCGGCGGTGGAGAACCGGGTGGTCCTGCTGGTCGCGGCGACCACCGAGAACCCGTCCTTCTCGGTGGTGGCGCCGCTGCTGTCACGGTCGCTGATCCTGCAACTGCAGCCGTTGACCACAGACGACATCCGGACCGTGCTGCAGCGGGCGGCCGCCGACGAGCGCGGACTCGCCGGCAAGGTCGCGCTCGACGACGATGCGCTGGAATTGCTGGTCAAGCTGTCGGCCGGCGATGCGCGCCGGGCGCTGACCGCGCTGGAGGTCGCGGCGGAAACCTCCGGCGGCCCAGGCGGCACCATCACGGTCGAGGTGGTCGAGCAATCGCTGGATCAGGCGGCGGTACGTTACGACCGCGACGGCGACCAGCACTACGACGTGATCAGCGCGTTCATCAAATCGGTGCGGGGCTCCGATGTCGATGCCGCCCTGCACTATCTGGCCCGGATGATGACTGCGGGGGAGGACCCGCGATTCATCGCGCGCCGCCTGTTGATCCTGGCCAGCGAGGACATCGGGATGGCCGACCCGACGGCGCTGCCGACTGCGGTGGCGGCCGCCCAGACCGTCGCGCTGATCGGCATGCCGGAGGCGCAGCTGACGCTGGCGCACGCGACGGTGCATCTGGCGACCGCCCCCAAATCGAACGCCGTGACCGTGGCCATCGGCGCGGCAATGGGCGATATCCGGGCGGGCAAGGCCGGTCTGGTACCGCCGCATCTGCGGGACGGACACTACGCGGGTGCACAGAAGCTGGGTAATGCGGTGGGCTACAAGTACGCCCATGATGCACCGGGAGGTGTTGCCTCTCAACAGTATCCGCCCGACGAGTTGGTGGGTGTCGACTATTACCGGCCGACCGGCTACGGCATGGAGCGTGAGATCTCGACCAGGGTGGAGAAGTTGCGGGCCATCATCCGCCGCGGGCGGTAACGCCGGGTCGGCAGAACCCTTGACCATTCGGGCGGCGTCGCTGATAGTATTAATCAACCAATTAGTTGTCCAACTTAAAGGTTGATCATGGGAATGCTCGATGACGATCTGGACCGCGCGTTCCTGGCGTTGGCCGATCCGGTGCGACGTGCCATGGTCGCCCGATTGGCCCGCGGGCCGGCCACGGTCAACGAGTTGGCCGCACCGTTCGACATCACCAAACAGGCGGTGTCCAAACACATTCAGGTACTGGAGAAGGCCGGTCTGGTCACTCGCAGCAGGGAGGCGCAACGGCGTCCGGTGCATCTGGATGCCGTCGCCCTCGAACGACTCACCGAGTGGATCGACAAATACCGGCTGGACGCCGAACGCAACTACCGCCGGCTGGACAACCTGCTGGCCTCGCTCACCGACAAGGAGACATCGTGACCAAGGCACTCGACCTCACCGCCCCCGTGGACACCCTGGCCATGGAGTTCAGCCGCGACTTCGACGCGCCGGTGGCCGCGCTGTTCCGCGCGCACGCCGACCCGGACCTGTTCACCCAGTGGGTGGGCCCGCACGGGCTGACCATGCAGATCGGCGAGTGGGACTTCCGTAGCCACGGCGGATATCGGTACTCGCACTCCGACGACAGCGGCACCTACTCCTTCAACGGCACCTTCCACACCGTGCGGGACGACGAGTTCATCCTGCAGACCTTCGAGTTCGAGGGCGCCCCGGACATGGTCAACATCGAGTTCCTCTGGTTCGACGATCTCGGTGACGGCCGATCCCGGCTGCGCGGCCGGTCCATCTGTCCCAACACCGAGGCCCGCGACGCGCTGCTGTCCTCGGGCATGGAGGGCGGCATGACCGACGGTTATGTGAAGCTCGACGCCTTGCTGGCAACGCTGTAGTTCAGACGAGCTCCGGTACCCGCAAGTGGGCGATGACGAGTTCGAACTCGTCATCGTCGACGGCGCTGGCACCCGCGGCCCGGACCGACTCGGCCTTGAGCGTCGAGGCCAGCTCGCGGTTGGACTCCATGGCATCACGGCTGTGGAACGACACCGAGGACACTGCGCGTCCACCGGCCTTGTTGACCAGCAGGCTGGCGCTGCGGAACCCGGGCAGATGTTCGATCTGGGGCAGCACCGCGCTGCGGTAGTACTCGATCCCGGCGTCGAACAGGTTCGGTGGCACCGTCACCCACGTCGCCCGGACACAGGCCCCCGGATCGGAGCTGTGCTCACGGTGCAGCACCGCGATCTCCCAGTGCTCGGCGGTGGCGGGCGCTCCGAACAGTTGGGCGGCGCGGGTCCGCAGTGTCATCGCAGCGTCGGCGCTGGCGTACATATCCTCGGCACTGTTCCAGGCCGTGGTGGTGATACATCGGCCGGTCTTGCGATCTGCCATCAAGGAGAGCCCGACGCAGCCGGCCATCTCCTGGACTGCGGGCATGACCTCGTCACGGACATAGGCGACGCCGGCATCGATGGAATCGATACGCGCCATCACCGTGGTAGAGCGTGCGAACACGATCCACCCCCTTCAGAACGGGGCAGCGCCCCGGCGGCGCGGCCGGTGACATCAACTGTCCTCCGGCCGCGCCCGGTACACAATGGTCGGTCTTGGGTGCGCTGTCAGCGCAGGATGCCCGACCGGCGGCTGCCGAACAGCCCGGTCCGGCGTCGATCCATCAGGGCGGTCAACAGTGCGACGCCCGCTGCGGCGACAAGTACCTGGACCAGCAGCTCGAGCCAGTCCACCCCGCCGGTCGCGGTCGGGATACCGATGGCCCGGGCCAGCGCGGTGCCGACGAGCGCCGAGACGATGCCGACCAGGATGGTCAGCAGCATGCCGATCTTCTGTTTACCGGGAAGGACGAGCCGGCCCAGGACGCCGACCACGATGCCGATCAGAACTGCGGTGAAGATGCCGGTGACGGTCATGATTCCTCCGTGTTGTGTTCGATTGCCGCAGAAGTACCCTCGCCCGATCGGCAATAAACGCCTGTGTCAATTCCAGAAGCTGCTCGTAGGCTCGAATCGTGCAAACCGAAGTCCTCGATCTCGATACCTCGCGCCGCCGTTTCGTCGACCTGACCACCGAGGTGGAGCGGTTCTGTGCAGGCAGAGGTGACGGGCTGTGCAATGTGTTCGTCCCGCATGCCACCGCGGGCATCGCGGTCATCGAGACCGGCGCCGGCTCCGACGACGACCTGATCGACACGCTGGAGCGTCTGCTGCCGCGCGACGGCCGCTACCGCCATGCACACGGCTCACCCGGCCATGGCGCCGATCACGTGCTGCCCGGCCTGGTGTCCCCGTCGGTCACCGTGCCGGTGGGCGATGGCACACCGCTGCTGGGCACCTGGCAGAGCATCGTGCTGGTGGATCTGAACAGGGACAACCCGCGCCGATCGGTGCGACTGAGCTTCGTGTCGGGCTGAGATTCCCAAACGGTACTGTGGTCGGGTCGTTGTATTCGCAGGTTAAACCGTAAGGACAGCAGCACGTGCAGACACACGAGATCAGGAAACGCTTCCTCGATCATTTCGTGAAGGCGGGACATACCGAGGTGCCCAGCGCCTCGGTGATCCTCGACGACCCGAACCTGCTGTTCGTCAATGCCGGCATGGTGCAGTTCGTGCCCTTCTTCCTGGGCGCGCGCACCCCGCCGTACGACCGGGCCACCAGCGTCCAGAAGTGCATCCGCACGCCGGACATCGACGAGGTCGGCATCACCACCCGGCACAACACCTTCTTCCAGATGGCCGGCAACTTCTCCTTCGGGGACTACTTCAAGAAGGGCGCCATCGAGCTGGCCTGGACCCTGTTGACCAACTCGGTCGACGACGGTGGTTACGGGTTCGACCCGGAAAAGCTTTGGGCCACAGTCTATCTCGATGACGACGAGGCGATCGGGCTGTGGCAGGAGGTCGCCGGACTGCCGCTGGAGCGCATCCAGCGCCGCGGGATGGCCGACAACTACTGGTCGATGGGCATCCCCGGCCCGTGCGGACCGTGCTCGGAGATCTACTACGACCGCGGACCCGAATACGGCGTCGACGGTGGGCCCGAGGCCAATGAGGACCGCTATATCGAGATCTGGAATCTCGTCTTCATGCAGAACGAGCGCGGTGAGGGCACCAGCAAGGACAACTTCGAGATCCTGGGCCCGTTGCCGCGCAAGAACATCGACACCGGCATGGGTGTCGAGCGCATCGCCTGCCTGCTGCAGGGTGTGGACAACGTCTACGAGACCGACCTCGTCCGGCCCGTCATCGACAAGGTTGCCGAATACGCTCCCCGCGGATACGGCCAGGGCAGCCACACCGACGATGTGCGCTACCGGATCATCGGTGACCACAGCCGTACCGCGGCGATCATCATCGGCGACGGTGTCACCCCCGGCAACGAGGGTCGCGGTTACGTGCTGCGCCGACTGCTGCGCCGCATCATCCGCGCGGCCAAACTGCTCGGTGTCGAGCAGCCCATCATGAGCGAGTTGATGGTCACCGTCCGTGACGAGATGGGACCGTCCTACCCGGAACTGGTCACCGACTTCGACCGCATCCACCGCATCGCGGTGGCCGAGGAGACCGCGTTCAACCGGACGCTGGCGGCCGGTTCGAAGTTGTTCGACGATGCCGCGCAGGCCACCAAGTCGGCGGGCAACACGGTCGTGTCCGGTTCGGATGCGTTCACGCTGCACGACACCTACGGATTCCCGATCGACCTCACCCTGGAGATGGCGGCCGAGGCGGGCCTGTCGGTGGACGAGGAGGGCTTCCGCGGCCTGATGGCCGAGCAGCGGCAACGGGCCAAGGCCGATGCCGCGTCGCGCAAGCAGGCCCATGCCGATCTGTCGGCGTACCGCGACCTGGTCGACGGCGGGCCCACCGAGTTCACCGGCTTCGACGAACTGTCCTCGCAGGCCCGGGTTCTCGGGATCTTCGTCGACGGTGTGCGGGTGCCCGTGGTCAGCCACGGTGGCGAGGGCCAAGAGTCCCGGGTGGTCGAGTTGATCCTGGACCGGACCCCGTTCTACGCCGAGTCCGGCGGTCAGATCGCGGACGAGGGCACCATCTCCGGGACCGGGTCGTCGGCGACCGCGCAGGCCGGTGTCACCGACGTGCAGAAGATCGCCAAGACGCTGTGGGCGCACCGGGTCCGGGTGGAATCCGGTGAGTTCGTCGAGGGCGACACTGTCACCGCCGCGGTCGACGCGAAATGGCGACACGGTGCCACCCAGGGCCACTCGGGTACCCACATGGTGCATGCCGCGCTGCGAGAGGTACTGGGTCCCAACGCCGTTCAGGCCGGTTCGCTGAACCGCCCCGGATACCTGCGGTTCGACTTCAACTTCCAGGGCGCCCTGACCGACGCGCAGCGTGCCCAGGTGGAGGAGGTCACCAATGAGGCTGTCCAGGCCGACTACCAGGTGAACACCTTCAACACCGAACTCGAGAAGGCCAAGGCCATGGGCGCCATGGCGATGTTCGGCGAGAACTACCCCGACGTGGTCCGGGTGGTCGACATCGGCGGCCCGTTCTCGCTGGAACTGTGTGGTGGCACCCACGTACGCAGCTCCGCCCAGATCGGTCCGGTGACGTTGCTCGGTGAATCCTCGGTCGGCTCCGGTGTGCGCCGGGTCGAGGCCTATGTCGGGCTGGAGTCCTTCCGGCACCTGTCCAAGGAACGCGCCCTGATGGCCGGTCTGGCCTCGTCGCTCAAGGTGCCTTCGGAGGAGGTGCCGGGCCGGGTGGCCAACCTGATCGAACGGCTGCGCGCCGCCGAGAAGGAACTGGACAAGGTGCGCTTGGCCGGCGCCCGCGCGGCCGCTGCCGATGCCGCCGCCGGCGCCGAGCTGGTCGGCAAGGTCCGGCTGGTCGCGCAGCGGATGTCCGGTGTGTCGGCCGCCGACCTGCGCAGCCTGGTCGGCGATATCAAGGGCAAGCTGGGCTCCCAGGCCGGGGTGGTGGCCCTGATAACAGAGGGCGACGAGGACAGCGTGCCGTTCGTGGTCGCAGTAAACGCCGGTGCCCAGGATCTGGGTCTGAAGGCCGGGGACCTGGTGAAGGTGCTCGGCGGTCCGGTGAACGGCCGCGGGGGTGGCAAGGCCGATCTGGCACAGGGTTCCGGCAAGGGGGCGGCGGGCATCGACGCGGCATTGGCCGCGCTGCGCGCAGAGATCGCCCGGAGCTAGCGGCGTGGCCGATCCCGCTTCCCGTGGCCCCGACCGGCCCGGTCCCGATGATCCGGGGCGGGGTAGACGGCTGGGTGTCGACGTGGGCACCGTGCGGATCGGCGTGGCCGGCAGCGACCCGGACGGGATCCTGGCGACCCCGATCGAGACCGTGAAGCGGGAGCGGACCGGCCGCCACCTGCGCAGGCTGGTGGCGTTGGTGCAGGACGTGGGCGCGGTCGAGGTCATCGTCGGCCTGCCGCGTACCCTGGCGGACCGTTCTGGCTCGTCGGCGCAGGACGCCATCGAGGTGGCCGACAAGCTGGCCGAGCTGATCGCACCGATACCGGTGCGGCTGGCCGATGAACGACTGACCACGGTGAGTGCACAACGGGCGCTGCGCGATGCAGGCGTACGCGCCAAGAACCAGCGGGCCATGGTCGATCAGGTTGCAGCAGTGGGAATTCTGCAGATCTGGTTGGACCAACGCAGGTCCGCATTAAGGGTTGCCGATGAATGACGAGTGGGATCGCGAGCCAAGCGAGCATTGGGCCGAAGATCGCCATGAGCCGATCGCCGTCGGACCGCCGCGTCGCCGGATGAACCGGGCGAGCCGCGCGCGGGCCCGGCGGCTGGCGCGACGCCGCCGGTGGTACACCGGCCTGGCCGTGGTGATCCTGGTGGTGGTCGTCGTTGGCGCGGTGTTCGTCGGATCACGGTTGTGGCACAACATGTTCGGTTCCACCGACGACTTCGCCGGTGACGGTGTCGACGATGTCGTCATCGAGGTGCACACGGGCGACACCACCACCGCCATCGGCCAGACCCTGCAGCAGCAGAACGTGGTGTCCTCGGCGCAGACCTTCGTGACGGCCGCCGCGTCCAACCCGGCGATCGCGGCCATCCAGCCCGGTTTCTACAAGGTGCGCACCGAGATTCCGGCGGCGAGTGCTGTGGAGCGGTTGGCCGACCCGGCCAACCGCGTCGGTCAGCTGGTCATCCCGGAGGGCCGTCAGCTCGACGACGTCGCCGACGTCAGGACCAACGCGGTGACCGAGGGAATCCTGACGCTGATCTCCAATGCGTCCTGTGTTGACCTCGACGGCGACCGCACCTGTGTGGCCGCCGACGATCTGAAGCAGGCCGCCGGCACCGCGGATCCCACCGCACTGTCGGTGCCGGTCTGGGCGACGCCGGGCATCGACGCGATGGGCAGTGACCATCGCCGGCTGGAGGGCCTGATCGCGCCGGGCAGCTGGAACGTCGATCCGTCGGGTTCGGCGCAGGACATCCTGGCCGCACTGATCGGCTCGAGCACAGCGCTGTACGAGGCCAACGGGCTGCTGGATGCGGCCACCGCCGCCGACATCACCCCCTATGAGGTCCTCATCGTCGCCTCGCTGACGCAGCGCGAATCCAAGCCGCAGGACTTCTCCAAGGTGGCCCGGGTCATCTACAACCGACTGGCCGAGAACCGGAAACTGGAGTTCGACTCCACCGTCAACTACTCGCTGGACCGCACCGAGGTGGCCACCACCGATGCCGACCGGGCGCGGGTGACACCGTGGAACACCTACGCCTCGCTGGGGCTGCCGAAGACACCGATCTGCTCGCCCGGTGGCCCGGCGGTCTCCGCGGCCGAGAATCCGGCGATCGGGGACTGGCTCTACTTCGTCACCGTCGATCTGCAGGGGACCACCAACTTCACCCGCGATTACGAAGAGCACCTGGCCAATATCGAACTGGCATTGCAGAACGGTGTCCTGGACAGTGCCAGATAGTCGGCCCGCCGACGTACGAGCTGAGGTACGGCGGCTCGCCGTACTCGGTTCACCGATCTCGCACTCCCGGTCCCCGGACATACACCTGGCCGCCTACCGGGCCCTCGGGCTGACCACCTGGAGCTACGACCGCATCGAATGCGCCGCCGAGCAGCTCCCCGGACTGGTCGCCGGGCTCGGCCCGGAATGGGTCGGGCTGTCGATCACCAAACCGGGCAAGTTCGCCGCCCTGGCGGTCGCCAATGAGGTCACCGATCGCGCCGCGATGGTCGGATCCGCCAACACCCTGCTGCGCACCGCCACGGGTTGGCGGGCCGACAACACCGATATCGACGGCGTCGTCGGCGCACTGTGCGCCGAGGTCGTCGACCCGCGGCACGGCGCGGTCCTGGGCTCCGGCGGTACCGCACCCGCGGCGGTCGCGGGACTGGCGCGCCTGGGCGTGCAGGACATCTCGGTGGTGGCCCGCAACCCCGACAAGGCGGCGCCCCTGTTGGCCGTCGGGGAACGCCTGGGGCTGAACATCCGCTGGGTCGAGCTCGGTACGGCGGTCACCGGTCTGGACGTCGCCGTGAGCACACTGCCCGCCGACGTCGGCGGCAGCTACGCGAACACCGTCGCGGGTGTCCCGGTGCTGTTGGATGCGCTCTACGACCCCTGGCCGACCCCGCTCGCCGCGGCCGTCGCAGCCGATTGCGGACGGGTGATCTCGGGTCTGCAGATGCTGCTGCACCAGGCCATCGCCCAGGTCGAGCAGTTCACCGGGATGCCGGCCCCCGAAGAAGTGATGAGAGCGGCCCTGGCGGCGACCTAGCCTCGATCCATGGGGTTGGTGGCCGTCGGAATCTGGCTGACGCTCCTCAGTCTGTACGACCTGCGTGAGCACCGGTTGCCGAACGTGCTGACCCTGCCGGGGGCCGGGGTGATCCTCACCGTCGCCGTGCTGAGCGGGCGGGGCTGGCCGGCGCTGCTGGGTGCAGTGGTCCTTTTCGGCCTGTATCTGCTGATCCATCTGGTGGCCCCGACCGATCTCGGGGCTGGTGACGTCAAGCTCGCACTCGGATCGGGTGCGCTCACCGGAGCATTCGGGATGGACGTCTGGACGCTGGCGGCCATCGGCGCCCCACTGTTGACTGCCCTGTGGGCGCTGACGGCGTCGGTCCTCGGGCGCCGCCAACCCGTGCCGCACGGTCCGTCGATGTGCCTGGCGAGCGCGGCGGCCTGCGCGCTGGCTTTGGCATGACAAATCCGAACAACAGGTTATGGGAGAATGGCTCCCGTGTTGCGATGGACTACTGCTGGTGAATCCCACGGCCGCGCCCTGGTGGCGATGCTCGAAGGGATGGTCGCCGGGCTGTCCATCACCTCGGACGATATCGCCACCCAGCTGCAGCGCCGCCGCCTCGGTTATGGCCGCGGCGCCCGGATGAAGTTCGAGAAGGACCAGGTCACACTGCTGGCCGGAGTCCGCCACGGTCGCACCCTGGGTGGCCCGATCGCCGTCGAGATCGGTAATACCGAGTGGCCCAAGTGGGAGACCGTGATGGCCTCGGACCCGGTGCCCGCCGACCAGCTCGACGGTGATGCCGCCCGCAACGCGCCACTGACCCGGCCGCGTCCCGGCCACGCCGACTATGCGGGCATGCTCAAGTACGGATTCGACGATGCCCGCCCGGTGCTGGAGCGCGCCAGCGCGCGGGAGACCGCGGCGCGCGTCGCCGCGGGCACCATCGCCCGGGCGTTCCTGCAGCAGGCGCTCGGGGTCGAGGTCGTCTCGCATGTCATCTCGATCGGTGCGTCCAAGCCCTATGACGGTCCGCCGCCGCTGCCGCAGGATCTGGCCGCCATCGACGACAGCCCGGTGCGGGCGTTCGACAAGGACACCGAGGAAGCCATGATCACCGAGATCGAGGCGGCCAAGAAGGACGGTGACACCCTCGGCGGCATCGTCGAGGTGGTGGTCACCGGCCTGCCCGTCGGGCTGGGCTCATTCACCAGTGGGGACGATCGACTGGACAGCCAGCTCGCCGCCGCCGTGATGGGCATCCAGGCCATCAAGGGCGTCGAGATCGGCGACGGTTTCGAGACGGCGCGCCGCCGCGGCAGCGTCGCCCACGACGAGATCTACCCCGGGCCGGACGGCATCATCCGCTCCACCAACCGGGCCGGCGGCCTGGAAGGTGGCATGACCAACGGGCAGCAGCTGAGGGTACGTGCGGCGATGAAACCGATCTCCACGGTGCCGCGCGCCCTCGCGACGGTCGACATGTCCACCGGTGACGAGGCCGTCGCCATCCACCAGCGCTCCGATGTGTGTGCCGTCCCGGCCGCCGGAGTGGTCGTGGAGACCATGGTCGCCCTCGTGCTGGCCCGGGCCGCACTGGCGAAGTTCGGTGGGGACTCGCTGGCCGAGACCAAGGCAAATATCGAGAGCTATCTGCGTGCCGTTGCGGAGCGCGAACCCGCTCAGGCGGGATAACCATGGCACCCAAGGCTGTTCTGGTGGGCATGCCGGGATCCGGCAAGTCCACCATCGGACGGCGGCTGGCCAAGGCACTCGGAGTTCCGTTGCTGGACACCGATGTTGCGATCGTGGAGACCACCGGCCGGAGTATCGCGGAGATCTTCACCGAGGGTGAGGCCGGCTTCCGTCAGATCGAGGCCGACGTGGTGCGCACCGCCCTGGCCGAACACGACGGCGTGATATCCCTCGGCGGTGGTGCGGTGACCACCCCGGCGGTGCGTGAGGCGTTGGCCGGGCACACCGTCATCTACCTGGAAATCAGTGCTGCAGAAGGTGTTCGGCGGACCGCGGGCAGTGCGCGGCCGCTGCTGGCCGGGGACGACCCGGCCGAGAAGTACCGGTCGCTGATGGACCAACGGGTCCCGCTGTTCCGCGAGGTGGCCACCATGCGGGTGAACACCAACCGGCGCAATCCCGGTGCCGTGGTGCGCCATATCGTCACCCGGTTGCAGGGCTGCGGCCCAGCCCGCCCGCGGCGCCGGCGCCGGCCGGCCTGGCGGCGCGGCCCCACCATCTTGAATCCCGCACCGACCACCGACGCCCCGCCCACCCCGGCGGCGTTGGCCAAACGAGCAGAGGCGCGCAATGAGTGAACCCGTCACCGTGGATGTTCTGGTCAACCGGCCGTACCCGGTCATCATCGGCACCGGTCTGCTGGCGGATCTGGGCCGCACCCTGACCGGCCGGCACAAGGTCGCCATCCTGCATCAGCCGACCCTGGCGCAGACCGCCGAGGCGATCCGGGAGCACCTGGCCGACCTCGGTGTCGACGCACACCGCATCGAGATCCCGGACGCCGAGTCGGGCAAGGAACTGCCCGTCGTCGGCTTCATCTGGGAAGTGTTGGGGCGCATCGGGATCGGACGCAGGGACGCGATCGTCAGCCTGGGCGGCGGCGCGGCCACCGACGTGGCCGGCTTCGCCGCGGCGACCTGGCTGCGCGGGGTTGACATCGTGCACGTGCCGACAACCTTGCTGGGCATGGTGGACGCCGCGGTCGGCGGTAAGACCGGCATCAACACCGACGCGGGCAAGAACCTGGTCGGTGCGTTTCATCAGCCACTGGCGGTGCTCGTCGATCTGGCCACGCTGGAAACATTGCCGCGCAATGAGATCGTGGCCGGGATGGCCGAGATCGTGAAGGCGGGATTCATCGCCGACCCGGTGATCCTCGACCTCATCGAGGCCGATCCGGAGGTTGCACTGGACCCGGCCGGATCGGTACTGCCCGAACTGATTCGGCGTGCCATCGCGGTCAAGGCCGAGGTGGTGGCCGCCGACGAGAAGGAATCCGCGCTGCGCGAGATCCTGAACTACGGACATACCCTGGCGCACGCCATCGAGCGGCGCGAGCGGTACAAGTGGCGCCACGGTGCCGCGGTGTCGGTGGGGCTGGTGTTCGCGGCCGAACTGGGGCGCCTCGCCGGGCGTCTGGACGATGACACCGCCGACCGGCATGCCCGGGTGCTGGCCGCACTCGGTCTGCCGACCACCTATGACACCGATGCGCTGCCGCAGCTGCTCGAATACATGGCCGGCGACAAGAAGAACCGGTCCGGGGTGTTGCGGTTCGTGGTGCTCGATGGTCTCGCCAAGCCGGGCCGACTGGAGGGGCCGGACCCGACGCTGCTGGCCGCGGCCTACTCCGTGGTCGGCACCCGCTAGGCCGTCGCCTCTAGGACTTGGCGGTTTCTTCCGGCCCGGGTTGTACGGCGGCGAAGACGTCGGTGTCGGCCCGGTCCTCGTCGCCCTCACGACGGCGCACGAACGGCGGGGCCTTGCGGTCGACCGTCCAGCGGCCGATGGTCACCGCGACGACACCGGCGACGAACACCAGCAGTGCGGTGAACGCCGCGAACGAGGTCAGCTCGCTGAGCAGGTTGCCGGTGTACAGCGCCGGGTAGAACAGCCCGATGAACCAGCAGACCAGGTCGCCGAGCAGACCGGCGATCAGGCCGGCCACCAGCCAGACCATGGCCAGGTCCTGGCGGCGGTCCGGGTCGATCTGGGCCCGCGCATCGGCACGGCCGTCGCTGAAGGCCCACAACAACACCGGAATCGCCAGGAACAGACCCAGTGTGGGGCTGATCCAGCCTGCCTGTGTCGGGAACGAATCCACCAGCACGCCCTGGATCAATCGCAGCACCACGACGAGCGCGGCAAACACGAGTCCGCGCAGCAACCACTTGCTCATGAGCGGACAGCCTAGCGAGTAGCGTCATCTACCGTGACGATTTCTCAGCGCCGGGACCGGCTGCGACGTCGGCTGGCCGCCGCCGAACTGGACGCCATGCTGGTAACGGACCTGGTCAATGTGCGTTATCTGTCCGGATTCACCGGTTCCAACGCGGCCCTGTTGGTGCGCGTCGACGAAGACACGCCGGTGTTGGCAACCGACGGCCGATATGTAACGCAGGCCGCCGCGCAGGCACCGGATGCCGAACTGGTCATCGAGCGGGCCTGCGGACCGTGCCTGGCCGGCCGCGCGGCCGCCGCCGGTGTGCGGAGACTCGGCTTCGAGAGCCACGTGGTGACCGTCGACGGATTCACCTTGTTGGAGCGCGCCGGGGACGGCCTGGAATTCGTCCGAGCGGCCGGCATGGTCGAGAAGCTGCGCGAGATCAAGGATGCCGGTGAGATCGCCATCCTGCGGCTGGCCTGCGAGGCCGCCGATGCCGCCCTGCACGATCTGCTGGCCTCCGGCGGTCTACGCCCGGGCCGCACCGAGAAGCAGGTGCGACGGGAACTGGAATCGCTGATGCTCGACCACGGCGCCGACGGGGTGTCCTTCGAGACCATCGTCGCCGCCGGCGCGAATTCGGCGATTCCGCACCACCGGCCCACCGACACGGTGCTGGCCGACGGCGATTTCGTGAAGATCGACTTCGGCGCGCTGGTCGCCGGATACCACTCCGATATGACCAGGACCTTCGTGCTGGGCCACGCCGCGGACTGGCAGCGCGATATCTATGACCTGGTCGCGACCGCGCAGGCGGCCGGCCGCGCGGCGGTCGCGCCGGGGGCGGACCTGCAGGCCGTCGACGGTGCCGCACGTCAGGTGATCGCCGATGCGGGCCATGCCGAGCACTTCGGGCACGGACTCGGTCACGGTGTCGGACTGCAGATACACGAAGCTCCGGGAATCAGCGCGTCAGCCGTCGGTACACTGCTTGCTGGCGCTGCGGTCACCGTGGAGCCCGGCGTCTATCTGCCCGGCCGGGGTGGTGTCCGAATCGAGGACACACTGGTCGTCGGCAGCCAGGACGCACCCGAACCCGAGTTGCTCACCCGGTTCCCCAAGGAACTGGCCGTACTCACCTGATCTAGGAGCTGTACACACCGTGGCATCAACCGCCGACTTCAAGAATGGACTCGTCCTCAACATCGAGGGCCAGTTGTGGCAGATCACCGAGTTCCAGCACGTCAAGCCCGGCAAGGGCCCGGCCTTCGTGCGGACCAAGCTCAAGAACATCCTGTCCGGCAAGGTCGTCGACAAGACGTTCAACGCCGGTGTGAAGGTCGAGACCGCCACCGTCGACCGCCGCGATGCCACCTATCTGTACCGCGATGGCACCGACTTCGTCTTCATGGACTCCGAGGACTACGAGCAGAACCCGTTGTCCGAGGCGTTGGTGGGCCGGCTGGCCGACTTCCTGCTGGAGGGCATGACCGTGCAGATCGCGTTCAACGAGGGCGCGCCGCTGTACCTGGAGCTGCCGGTGACCGTCGAGCTCGTCGTCACCCACACCGAGCCGGGCCTGCAGGGCGACCGCTCCAATGCCGGCACCAAGCCCGCCACCGTGGAGACCGGGGCCGAGCTGCAGGTGCCCCTGTTCATCAACACCGGTGACAAGCTCAAGGTGGATTCGCGCGACGGCTCATACCTGGGCCGCGTCAACGCCTGAACATCATGTCTGACCGTAAGGGCGACAAGGGTCGCCATCAGGCTCGTAAGCGTGCCGTCGACCTGCTGTTCGAGGCGGAGGCACGGGGGATCACCGCTGCGGAGGCGGCCGACGGGCGTAATGCCCTGTCGCACACCCAAGCCGATATCTCGCCGCTGAACCCGTACACCGTGACGGTGACCTATGGTGTCACCGAACACGCCGCGCACGTGGACGATCTGATCGCCACACATCTGCAGGGTTGGACGTTGGACCGGCTGCCCGCCGTGGACCGCGCGATCCTGCGGGTCGCGGTGTGGGAGCTGCTGCACGCCGAGGACGTCCCGGAGCCGGTGGCCGTCGACGAGGCCGTCGAACTGGCCAAGGAACTGTCCACCGATGACTCGCCCGGCTTCGTCAACGGTGTGCTCGGGCAGGTGATGTTGGTGACCCCGCAGATTCGGGCGGCCGCCGCGGCGCTGCGGCCATCTCAGAGTTCGGAGTAGTGAGCGACCGATGAGCGTGCCGCAGGACTGGGCGCCGTACATGAGCTTGCAGGACGCCGCGAATGTGTACCTGCGTGATCCTGAGTTGGCGCTCGATCAGCTGCGTTCG
The DNA here is from genome assembly GCF_053345865.1 of Mycobacterium sp. C31M. NCBI lineage: Bacteria > Bacillati > Actinomycetota > Actinomycetes > Mycobacteriales > Mycobacteriaceae > Mycobacterium > Mycobacterium sp. C31M. The sequence goes on from NZ_JBKFAX010000032.1 coordinate 41,329, forward strand.
GTGGTCGAGTTCCCGGGCATCGCGGCGTTCATCATGTCGCGAGGGGAGTCCGAGGAGTCCTGGGGCACGGCGTTGTGGCAGGAGGTGGTGGCCACCGACGGGCTGCGGCTGATCCTCTGGCGCGCCGATGACGATTACGACGACGATCGCCGGACCTTGACCTCCTCGGTGCGGACCATCCTGCTGTCGACCATCAGCGATCACATCCTGAGCACCCAGTTCGACGTCCTGGCCGACGGCACGCGGCGGCTCGCCGAGGTGCGGCTGCGGATGTACACCCAGCTGATCACCCGGGCGCGGCGGACCTCGGTCACCGACAGCGATCTGTACTGCGAGTCCTTCCGGTACACCAAGACCGTCGACAACGGCGGGCTGGCGCAGATGGAACGGCTGCTGCAGTTCGGTCGGGTGCTTTCGCGCTCGATGTAGCTTGGCACTGAAAGTGCCCACGTGGCGCTGAAAGTGCCCATCTGCGAGCGACTTTCGAGCGACTCGAGTTTCTTTGGCCCCGTTGGTCTCTGGTGTCACATGTCGACCTGTTTTGTCGGTGGTCGCGCATATGTTGAGGTCATGGAGTCGGATGCGGTGGCGAGTCGGGAAGCGGTGCAGCATGCGCTGGCCGACCGCGCTGCATCGGTGAAGGCGTTGTTGGATGCCGATTTCACGTGTTTTGATACCGCGGAGTTGTTGGCGATCCAGTCCGATCGCGAAGAACGTGCCCGCGCCGATGCGGCGGTTGATCACCGGATCCTGGCGACGTTGATGGATCGGGCCACCGCGCACGAGATCGGTGGGAAAACCTGGGCCGATGTGCTCTCGACGCGGATGCGGCTGTCCGAGGCGGAGGCGGGTCGGCGGGTCAAGGCCGCCAAGGAGTTGGGGCCGCGCCACGCCATGGACGGGCAGGTGTTGGCGCCGTTGTTGCCGGGGTGTGCGGCGGCGTTGGCCGATGCCACGATCACCGACGGGCACATCACGGTGATCCGTGACGCGCTGCGCCAAGCCGGCAAGTACACGAGTCCGGCCAAGTGTGCGGAGCTCGAAAAGATCCTGGTCTCGGTTGCGGTGGTGAGTGTTCCGGAGACGGTGCAGACCGCGGCGACGTTTGCGTTGATG
>NZ_JBKFAX010000033.1:0-34717 GCF_053345865.1 Mycobacterium sp. C31M
CAACCACCCCGAAGGGTACGGTCGAACCTTGTCGACGACCGATGTCGCCGGCGCGTGCTCACCGAAGCGGGAGCAACAGCAATTCGAACTTGTGTTCGAATCTACGCCTGAACATCAACCGTGGCAAGGGAAATACTTAAGAAAACGCTGAGCGTTTCGGCGGGCAGCGAACACTGGCGCGCCACCAGCTCACTGCACGTGCGCCGGCAGCCTCTTGATGCCGTGCACAAAGCTGCTGTACAGCAGGTCGGGTTCACCGAACTCAATCGTCTTCAGCCGGGTCAGCATCTCCCGGAAGATATGCCGCAGTTCGCTCTTGGCCAGCCCGTGCCCCAGACAGAAATGCGGCCCTCCCCCGCCGAAACCCACCTGCGGATTGGGTTTGCGACTCAAATCGAACACCTGCGGATCGGCCCACACGCTCTCGTCCCGGTTACCCGAGCAGTAGAACAGCCCCACCTTGTCCCCGGCGCTGATCTGCTGACCGGCCACCTCGACATCCTGGGTGGCGAACCGGGCGAACTGCAGCACCGGCGTCGACCACCGGACGAACTCCTCGACGGCCAGGCCGATCCGGTCGTCGAAATCCTCCATCAGCCAATCCCGTTGCGCCGGATTGGCGGCCAGCGCCAACATGGCGTGCGTGGTGGTCTGTTTGGTGGTGTCGTTACCGGCCGAGGCCAACAGGATCAGGAAGGCGCCGATCTCCTCGTCGGTCAGCCGCTGCCCGTCCACCTCGGCGTGCACGATGCTGGTCATCAGATCGTCGCCGGGGTTGGCTCGCCGAAACTTGGCCAGTTCCACGCCCGTTCCGTTGAGCAGCATGATCTCGTTGAGGGTGTCGGCGGCGCGTTCCTCGATGCTGGAGTACTCGTCATCACTCATGCTGAACAGTTTCTCGGCGGCCGCGGCGAGCGCCGGCTGGTCGGCACTGGGCACGCCGAGCATGTCCAGGATGGTGACCATCGGCAGTTTGGCGGCGCAGTCGTGCACAAAATCGATATCGCCGGCCCCGATCAGATTGTCGACGACGGCCACGGCATTGCCGTGAATCTGCTCCTCGATCCGGCGGACATTGCGCGGGGTGAACGCCGAGCTGATCAACTTGCGGTAGACGGTGTGCTCGGGCGGATCCATGGTGAGGAAAAACGAGGCAAACCGCTGCACCTCGGCAGGCATCGGGTCCAACGCGACACCCAGCGTGGACGTGAACAGTTCGGGATGGTGGCTGGCGAAGTGGATGTCCTCGCGACGCGTCAAGGCCCAGAACCCAGGCTCGGAGATATCGAACAATGTCGGTAACGGCCGGTGCCAGCTCAGCCCGTCGAGTGCCCGAAGCTTCGCGAAGGTCTGGTCGCGCTCATCGAAGGACCGGCTCCAGAAGTCGTGCGAGGTGATGTCGAACGGGCTGTACTCGCGTGCCTGCGGCGCGCTGGCAACTGTCACGGCTTTCCCTTTCACAGCGGCTGACGACGACGATGTCGCGGCAGAATTAGCGTGACAGTACAGCGATAATTTGTAAAGCTGTGCAGATGCCCGACGTGTCCGCCACCAGCACCCGCGAGCGGATACTGGCCGCCACCGCCGAGGTGCTCGGCAACTACGGGATGACCAAGTTGAGCCTCTCGGAGGTCGCCGCTCAGGCCGGCGTGTCGCGGCCCACGTTGTACCGCTGGTTCGCCTCCAAGGAGGACCTGCTAGACGCCTTCGTGGTCTGGGAGCGCAAGCACTACGACCGCGCCATCGCGAAGATCAACGCCGACCTGCCCGCCGATCAACGCCTCGATGCCACGCTACGGATCATCGTCGACTTCCAGCGCTCCTATCCGGGCCTGCGGATGGTGGATATCGAACCAGCACAGGTCATCACGCGGTTGGCCCAGTTCATCCCGCTGATGCGCGATCGGCTCGAACGTCTGACAGACGGCGACCAGGCCGATGTCGCGGCGGCCACCGCCGTCCGCGTCGCCATCTCGCACTATCTGGTCCGCAGTGATGACGGTGACGATTTCCTGGAGCAACTGCGCCATGCCGCCGGTGTGGACAATGGAAACGGTGACTGAGCGCACCGACGACCGTATCGCCGACCTGACCATCACCGACCTGGCCGCCCTGGGCAGCGGCGCCACGTTCTGGACCACCAAGCAGGTCGGAGCCGTCCCGGCGATCCTGCTGACCGACGGGCCGCACGGCGTTCGCAAACAGTCCGGTAGCGCCGACCATGTCGGTATCGGTGCCAGCGAGCCCGCCACCTGTTTCCCGCCGGCCGTCGCACTCGGCCAGTCGTGGGATCCCGATCTGGTGGCCCGGGTCGGTGCCGCGTTGGGCACCGAATGCCGGGCGCTCGGCGTGCACGTCCTGCTCGGTCCCGGTGTCAACATCAAGCGAGATCCACGCTGCGGCCGCAATTTCGAGTACTACTCCGAGGACCCGCTGATCTCCGGCGTCCTCGGCGCCGCCTGGGTCCGCGGTGTGCAGAGCCGCGGCGTCGGTACCTCGCTGAAGCACTTCGCGGCCAACAACGCCGAGGACGACCGGATGCGGGCGAGCTCGCAGGTCGACGAACGGACACTGCGTGAGATCTATCTGCGCGCGTTCGAGCGCATCGTCACCCAGGAGCAGCCCACGACGGTGATGTGCTCCTACAACCGGATCAACGGCGTCTACGCCTCGGAGAACACCTGGCTGCTGACCACGGTGCTGCGCGACGAATGGGGATTCACCGGGGCGGTGGTCAGCGATTGGGGCGCGGTGCGCGATCGGGTGGCCGCGGTGGCGGCCGGCCTGGATCTGGAGATGCCCGCCACCGGCGGCGTGACCGACGGCGATGTCGTCGACGCGGTGCGTTCCGGCGTGCTGAGCACCGACCAGGTCTCCGACACCGCCCGCCGGGTGCTGCGCCTGACTGATCGTGTCACCCAAAGTGCCGGTGCCACCTTTGATGTCGACGAACATCATCAGCTGGCCCGCGAGGCCGCGGCCCGATCCATCGTCCTGCTCCGCAACGAGGAGAACCTGCTTCCGCTGGATCCGTCGTCCTCGGTGGCGGTGTTCGGCTCCTTCGCCACCGAGCCGCGCTACCAGGGCGGCGGCAGCTCGCATGTGACGCCGACCAGGCTCGACGTCCCACTCGACGAGATCCGTGCCCGGGCGGACCGCGTCGAATACGCCGAAGAACCCGCGGCCGCGCGCAACGCCGATGCCGCGGTGGTGTTCCTGGGGTTGCCCGCCGCCGAGGAGTCCGAGGGGTTCGACCGCAGCCACATCGACCTGCCCGACGAGCAATTGCAACTGCTGGCCGAGGTCGTCCGGGCACAACCGCGGACCGTGGTCGTGCTGGCCCATGGCGGAGTGGTCCGCCTGGACCGTGTTGCCGACCTGGCGCCCGCCATACTGGACGGCGCCCTGCTGGGGCAGGGTGGCGGCGCCGCGATCGCCGATGTGCTGTTCGGGTCGGTCAATCCGTCCGGGCGACTCACCGAGACGGTCCCCGTCCGCCTACAGGACAGCCCCGCCTATCTCAACTTCGCCGCCGAGGACGGCCAGATCCATTACGGTGAACGGATATTCGTCGGTTATCGGTGGTATGACGCCCGCGACCTGGAAGTGACGTTCCCGTTCGGGCACGGGCTGTCCTACACGAGCTTCGACTACACCGACCTGACCGTCGACCAGGATGACACCGGATTCTCGGTGCGCGTGACAGTGGCCAACACCGGCGACTGTGCCGGCCGGGAGGTCGTGCAGATCTACGCCGGACTGCCCGACTCACGGGTGTCGCGGCCGCCGCGATGGCTGGCCGGTTTCGGCTCGGCGACGCTGGCCCCCGGCGACCGCAAAACCGTCGAGATCCACATTGCCCGTGACGAACTCGCGTATTGGAATGTCAGCACCAGCAGATGGACCGTGGAGTCCGGTGATTACCGGGTGTGGGCCGGCGCATCCAGTCGCGACATGCGTCTGCAGACCGGTGTCGCAATCGACGGAGATGCCGTCACAACGCCGTTCACCGCCGAATCGACCCTGGGCGAACTGCTGGCCGATCCGGTGGCCGCCCCCTTGCTGGCTGATGTAATGACCGGTCCGGCGGATGCGGCGCTGGGCACCGACATGTTGCGGATGCTGTCCTCGATCCCGGTCGGGCGGATGCCGTCGTTCAGTGCCGGTGCCATCAGCCGGCAACAGCTCACCGACCTCCTGGATGCGGTGAACCGTCAGCGCGGCTGAGCTCGGCCATGATCTGGTCGGTGTGCTCTCCGAGTTCAGGCGCCCGGCCACGCGGATGCCAGGGCGTCCCGGAGAAATCGACCGGGCTGGCGACCATCGGTGTCGACGAATCCCCTTCGGGTACATCGACAATGCCGCCGGCCGCGTGGAACTGCTCATCGGCGAGCACATCGTCCAGGGAGTTGATCGGCGACCAGAAAAAGTCCGGTTCGCCGGCGAAGACGTCCGCCCACTCCTCCAGCGGACGACCCCCGAAGATGCTGTCCAGCTCGGCGATGATCTCGCGGGCATGGGTGAATCGGTCGCGTGGGGTCGGATACCTGGTCAGCCAGTCCAGCCGGCCCACCACGCGGCACAATGACGGCCAGTGCCGCACCACGTCGAGTCCGACGATCCAGAACCGCCGGCCGTCGGCGGCCGAATAATTGTTCATGCACGGGTTGCCCATCGCCTCACGCTGTCCGATCGCGACCTGCTGTCCGGTCATCAACACCGTGTTCAGGTCGAAGCTGACGGTGTAGGCACCCTGCCGATACAGCGAGGTGGTGACCAGTTGCCCTGCGCCGGTGCGGGTTCGGGCCAGCAGCGCCGCGCACAGGGCGCCGGCCATCGTCATCCCGGCGGAATGGTCACCCATCCCGCCGCGCTGGAACGGCGGGGTGTCACCGGGTCGGGTCAGCAGGTCGGCGATCCCCGCCCGCGCCCAGAACGCGGCAACGTCATACGCGGCCCGGTCGGCGTCCGGGCCGTCGGTGCCGTAACCGGTGATCAACCCGTACACCAGACGCGGGTTGCGCCCGGCCACCGTCGCGAAGTCCAGGCCCAACCGGGCCAGCGCCGCCGGCCGGATGTTGGTCAGGAAGACATCGGCGGTGTCGAGCAGGTCTGACGCGGTGCCGCGACCGTCGGAGGTCCCCAGATCGAGCACGATGCTGCGCTTGGACCGGTTGTCCATCTGGAAGGGCGGGTTCGAGGCGATGCCGAGCTCATCGTCGAGCCCCATCATCCGGCCGAAACCGCGTGCCGGATCACCCGCGGGTGGCTCGATCTTGATGACGTCGGCGCCCCAGTCGGCCAGGATCGCACCCGCGGCCGGTGCCGCCACCCAAACGCCGAGTTCGACCACTCGGAAACCGTCCATCGGTCCGGCCATGGGATCCCCTCCGATCATGCTTTACAAAACTTATTGAATTTGTAAGGCTTACCCGATGCCCACGCAGGCCAGCAACGTTGTTCCGGTGTTCGGTTTGGCCGCCCATCTTGGCCGTGGGATGCAACGTATCGCGACCGACGCGGTTCTCGGCCGCACACGCGCCATCCCGCGTGCCATCACCGACCTGAGCCCGGCCCACCTGTCGACATTGCTGGGTCGAACCGTGACCTCGGTGACCCGACTCGACGGGGACGCCGGCACGTCCTCGCGCGCCCGGCTGGCCCTGACCGGTGACGACGTACCGGCCTCGGTCTTCGTCAAGATGCCGGCCGAGACTGCGGCCACCCGGTTGATGGGCGAACTGGGCCGCCTGGCCGATACCGAAGTGCGGTTCTACCGCGAGTTGTCCCGCCGGCTCACCGACGTGCCGACCTGTCACGGCGCGACGTTCGATCCGGTGACCGGACGATTTGTGCTCGTGCTGGAGGATCTGGCGGTCGACACCCAGGGACGGCCGACGGCTTGTGAGTTCCCCGACACTTTGCATCCGCTGAGCCCCGACCACGCCGCGCTGATCGTTGAACTGCTGGCACAGGTGCACGCGACCTTCTGGGAACAGGCCGACCGCCACCGCTGGGTGTACTCGGCATCCGGCGATGCGACATCGCTGCTGACCGGGACCCTGGCCAACACCTCGGCCCGACGGCTGGCGGGGCGCACGTCGATCCCGGTGCAGGACGGGCAGTTCATCAACGACAATTACCGGGCCGTCGCGACCCTCATCGACCGCGGGCCGCACACCATCATGCACGGTGATGCCCATCCGGGAAATGTGTACTTCCGCAACGGAAAAGCCGGTTTGCTGGATTGGCAGGCGGTGCGTCGCGGGCACCCGTCGCGCGAGTTGTCCTACACCTTGGTCACCAGCATGACCACCGCCGACCGGGTCGCCGAACAGCGTGATCTTCTCGATGTCTATCGGGGCGCACTGGCCGCCGCCGGCGGGCCCGACCTGGACCGTGACGAGCTCTGGCAGCGCTACCGGCAGGCCGCGCTGTACGCCTATATCGCGACATTGATCACGGCCGGGATGGGCGGCATGCAGGACGACGAGATCGCGCTGGAAGGCCTGGGCCGCGCGGTGGCGGCACTGGGCGATCTCGACACGGTCTCGGCCTTACGGGCATCTTTGTGATGCGACAGGAACTACCATCGTTGACGTGAACAAGCCCCTGCCCGCACAGCCCGACACCGCCGAGGACACCTCGACGCAGCGTCGGATCCTGGCCGCGACGGCCGAGGTGCTCGGACGCAATGGGCAGACCAAGTTGAGTCTGTCCGAGGTCGCATTGCAGGCCGGGGTGTCCCGACCGACGCTGTACCGCTGGTTCGCCTCGAAGGAAGAGCTGTTGCGCGCCTTCGGCATCTACGAGCGCGAGATGTTCGATACCGGTATCAGTGCTGCGACCGCGGGTCTGCGTGGCACCGAAAAGCTCGATGCGGCATTGCGATTCATCGTGCAGTATCAGCAGTCGTATTCCGGTGTGCGGATCGTCGACATCGAGCCCGAGGTCGTCATCAAGCAACTCGGTTACGTGATCCCCGTCATGCGGGCCCGGTTGCTCAAGTTGCTCAGCGGCTCCAATGCCCACGTGAAGGCGGCGACCGCGATCCGGGTCGCGATATCGCATTACATCGTGCGTAGTGACGACGAGGGACAGTTCCTGGCGCAGCTGCGCCACGCCGTCGGTATCAAGTAGCCGATTTCGCCCCAAGGGGCTGACACTGCGGCCGCGATTTGTAATGCTGAGCAGATGACCAGCGTGCACGAAGAAACGGGCGTCCTGGCCGGCGACGAGCGGATGCTGATCGACGGCGAACTACAACACACGGCCGGCGGGGCGATGTTCGACGTCATCCACCCGGCCGACGAGCAGGTGGCCGGACAGGCCACCGACGGCACCGTCGACGATATGGCCCGGGCCGTCGGCGCCGCGCGACGCGCCTTCGATCAGACCGACTGGTCGCGCGATCTGGAGTTCCGCTATCACTGCCTGACCCAGCTGCACGAGGCGTTCGAACGCAACAAGGAGCGTCTGCGCCGCATCCTGATCACCGAGGTCGGCTGTCCGGTGAAGGTGACCGGCAGCCAGATCGAGAGCCCGATCGAGGAGGTCAAGCACTGGGCCGAACACGGCCGGGCGTTCGAGTACCTCGCCGACAACGGTGTGCACGACACCCCGCTGGGACCCGCCCGGCGCAAGATCCACTACGAGCCCATCGGCGTCGTCGGCGCCATCACCCCGTGGAACGTACCGTTCTACCTCAACGTCGCCGAGACCGTGCCGGCCCTGATGGCCGGAAACACCGTGGTGCTCAAACCCGCTCAGTTCACTCCATGGTCGGGCAGTGAGTACGGCCGCATCGTGGCCGAGGAGACCGATATCCCACCCGGGGTGTTCAACGTTGTGGTCAGCAATGCCAACGAGGTCGGTGCGGCGCTGTCCGGCGACCCGCGCGTCGACATGATCACGTTCACCGGGTCGACAGCGACCGGCCGGGCGATCCTGGCCGCGGGCGCGCCGACGGTGAAGAAGACGCTGCTGGAACTCGGCGGCAAGAGCGCGCACATCGTGCTCGACGATGCCGATTTCAACATGGCACTGCCGATGGCAGCACTGATGGCCTGTGTGATGTCCGGCCAGAGCTGCATTCTACCCAGCCGGATCCTGTTGCCGCGCAGCCGGTATGACGAGGGCATCGCGATCATGAAGTCGATGATGGAGAACTTCCCGGTGGGCGATCCGTGGGACCCGGCCAATATGCAGGGACCGCAGATCAGCCAGACCCAGCGGCAGAAAGTGCTCGGACTGGTCAAGAGCGCCGTCGAGGACGGGGCCCGTCTGGTCACCGGTGGTGGGGTGCCGGAGAACCTGCCGGTCGGTTACTACACCCAACCGACCCTGCTCGCCGATGTCGATCCGGACTCGCAGATCGCCCAGGAGGAGGTGTTCGGGCCGGTGCTCGCGGTGATTCCCTATGACACCGATGACGAGGCCGTCGCCATCGCCAACAACTCGATCTACGGGCTGTCCGGTGAGGTGTCCGGCGGCGATCTGGACCGCGCCTTCGCGGTGGCGACCCGGATGCGCACCGGCAACGTCACCATCAACGGCAAGAGCCACTTCGGGATCGGCAGCCCCTTCGGCGGGACCAAACAGAGCGGTCTGGGCTATCGCAACGGCGCCGAGGGCTACAAGGAGTATCTGGACGCCAAAACCATCGGCATGCCGGAGTGACTCGCCCAATTGAACAAACGGGCCGAAAAGTGCGAGAAGAATCCGACAAAACGTCAATCTCGGCGGACACCCCGGAGATCGCGAACCTACTGACCCGGTACTGCCGGGCCGTCGACTCCGGGAAATGGGCGCTGTACCGGTCGCTGTTCACCGACGACGCTCACGTCGACTATTCGGCGGCCGGACTGGTGGTCGGCTCCGTCGACGAGGCGGTTGCCTATCTGGGCAGGACGTCGATCTCGGTCGGCATGCATTACGTCACCAATATCGAGGCCACCGTCGACGGCGACACCGCCGATGTGATCGCCATGTGGTTCAACGCCGTCGGACTTCCTGGCAAGGACTCGACAAGCTTCTTCGGCGGCCGCTGGCATGACACCCTGGTGCGCGCCGACGAAGGCTGGCGGATCCAGAATCTGCAGCTGGAGGTGGTGTGGTGAGTTGGGTCGACGATCAGGTCGCGATCACTGCGCTGTTGACCCGCTATGCCCGCGCCGTCGATGGCAGCGAATGGGAGCTGTACCGGTCGGTGTTCACCGTCGATGCCCACATCGATTACTCCTCGGCCGGTGCGATCAGCGGCTCCCGCGATGAGGTGGTGGACTGGTTCACCGCGAACTGGGGCCTGATCGCGTGGAGCATGCACTACATCACCAATGTCGAGGCCGATGTGACAGGTGACAACGCGAGCGTACGGGCCATGTTCTACAACCCATTTCAGATCCGCGGACTGCCCGAGCAGAGCACCTGCGGCGGGTACTACCACCACGAGCTGGTACGCACCGCCGATGGCTGGCGCAGCCGGAGCCTGCGCGAAGAGAGCCTCTGGTTCGTGAACCGACCGCGTTAGCCCTCGGCTGCGAGTTGCCCGCATGCGGCGGCGATCTCGCGGCCCCGGGTGTCGCGTACGGTGCACGACACACCCTTGGCCTGCACCCGCCGCACGAATTCCCGCTCCACGGGTTTGGGGCTGGCGTCCCACTCACTGCCCGGCGTCGGGTTCAGCGGGATCAGGTTCACGTGCACGAACTGGCCCAGCTTGCTGTGCAGCTTCTTGCCCAGAAGGTCGGCGCGCCAGGGCTGGTCGTTCACATCGCGGATCAGTGCGTACTCGATGGACACCCGGCGTCCGGTCGAATCGGCGTAGTAGCGCGCCGCGTCGAGCACCTCGTCGACACTCCACCGGTTGTTCACCGGCACCAGGGTGTCGCGCAACTCGTCATCGGGGGTGTGCAGCGAGACCGCCAGGGTGACGCCGAGACGCTCGTCGGCCAGTTTCCGGATCGCGGGTGCCAGGCCGACGGTCGACACCGTCACCGACCGCGCGCTGATGCCGAAGCCCTCCGGGGGTGGCGCGATGATGCGTTTCACGGCGGCGAGTACCCGGTTGTAGTTGGCCAGCGGCTCACCCATGCCCATGAAGACGATGTTGGACAGCCGACCGTCATGTTCATCGCGCATGGCCGAGGACGCCGCCCGCACCTGCTCCAGGATCTCGGCGGTGGACAGGTTGCGCTGCAGTCCACCCTGGCCGGTCGCGCAGAACGGGCAGGCCATCCCGCAGCCGGCCTGTGAAGAGATGCACACGGTGTTGCGCTGCGGGTAGCGCATCAAGACGGATTCGAAGGTGGTGCCGTCACCAGCCCGCCACAGCGTCTTACGGGTCTCGCCGGCATCACACTGGATCTGCTTGGCCGGGGTGATGAGGGTCGGGAACAGGGCGTCGGCCACCTGATCGCGCACCGCGGCGGGCAGATCGGTCATCTCCCGCGGGTCCGCGCTCAACCGCCCGTAGTAGTGGTTGGCCAGCTGTTTGGCCCGGAACTTCGGCAGCCCGAGCTCGGTGACGGCGGCGACGCGACCGTCGGCGTCGAGGTCGGCAAGGTGCCGCGGCGGCAGGCCGCGGCGGGGCGCTTCGAAAACGAGGGGCAGGGAGGTGGCCATGATCTGACCCAGTATCTCATCGCGGGCCGCGGGGCCACGAATCCTAAGCCAGCAGGGTCAATACCAGCCAGCCGACGACCGCCGACGGCAGCATGGCGTCGATGCGGTCCATGATGCCGCCGTGCCCGGGCAGCAAGGTGCCCATGTCCTTGATCCCGAGATCGCGTTTGACCTGAGACTCGACCAGATCGCCGAGCACGCCGGTGATGACCAGCAGCACCCCGAGCGGCAGCCCGATCCAGGCCGGCTTGTCCAGCAGCACGGTCACCGAGAACACCGCGGCGGCGGTACCGAACACCAGTGAGCCGCCGAGGCCCTCCCAGGACTTCTTCGGGCTGATGGCCGGGGCCATCAGATGCTTGCCGAACAGCACTCCTGCGACGTAACCGCCGATATCGGCGAACGCCACCGTGACGATCACGGTAAACACGCGCACGCCGCCGTCGTCAGCGAAGATCAGCAGCGCCGTGAATGCCGCGAACAGCGGAACCCAGGTCGCCAGCAGCACGGTGACCGCGATATCCCGCAGATAGTTGACCGGCTGTTGGTCCAGGCCCTCGCCGACCAACCGCCAGACCATACAGACGACGATGGTGCCGGCGTACGCCCCCAGGAGCCCGGCGGCTCCGTAAGGCCAGGTCAGCCAGATCATGGCCTGCCCGCCGAGCAGCAGCGGCACCGTCGGCAACACGAAGCCGTTCTCGCGCAGCCGGCGGATCACCTCATGGGTGGCGATCGCGATCGCCACGGCCAGCAGCGGCAACCACCAGAGCGGCGCGAACAACAGCGTGCCGATCGCCAGACCACCGAGTACCACACCGACGGCAATGGCAGCGGGCAGGTCACGACCTGCCCGCGAGGTTTTTTTCGGTGGTTCGGGGTCTACCACTGGACTGCCCTGCTGAAAGGTCATCAGACCTCCAACAGCTCGCCTTCTTTGTGCTTGACCAGTTCGTCGATCTGGGTCACGTACGTTCCGGTCGTCTTGTCCAGGTCCTTCTCGGCGCGACCGACCTCGTCTTCGCCGGCCTCGCCGTCCTTCTTGATGCGAGCCAACTCGTCCATCGCCTTGCGCCGGATGTTTCGTACCGACACCTTGGCGTCCTCGCCCTTGCCCTTGGCCTGTTTGACCAGCTCACGGCGGCGTTCCTCGGTGAGCTGCGGGATGGAGATGCGGATGACGCTGCCGTCGTTGGACGGGTTGACACCCAGGTCGGAATTGCGGATCGAGTCCTCGATGGCCTTGAGCTGGTTCGCCTCGTACGGCTTGATGACGACCAGCCGCGCCTCGGGGACGTTGATGCTGGACAGCTGGGTGATCGGCGTCGGCGAACCGTAGTAGTCGATGTTCAACCGGGAGAACATGCCGGGGTTGGCGCGGCCGGTTCGGATCGACGACAGGTCGTCGCGGGCCACCGACACCGCCTTCTCCATCTTCTCCTCGGCGTCGAAGAGGGTTTCGTCGATCACGTGTCTATCTCCTTAAAAGCGGCGCTCAGCTGGTGACCAGTGTTCCGATCTTCTCACCTGCGACCGCTCGCGCGATATTGCCGTCGGTGAGGAGATTGAACACCAGGATCGGCATGCCGTTGTCCATGCAGAGGCTGAAGGCGGTCGAGTCGGCCACCTGCAGGCCCCGGTCGATGACCTCGCGGTGGGTGATGGCGGTCAACAGCTCGGCGTTCGGGTCCTTGCGCGGGTCGGCGGTGAAGACACCGTCGACAGCCTTGGCCATCAGGACCACCTCGGCACCGATCTCCAGGGCGCGCTGCGCCGCGGTGGTGTCGGTGGAGAAGTACGGCAGGCCCATACCCGCACCGAAGATGACGACGCGGCCCTTTTCCAGGTGCCGACGGGCCCGCAGGGGAATGTAGGGCTCGGCGACCTGACCCATGGTGATCGCGGTCTGCACCCGGGTGTCGATACCTTCCTTCTGCAGGAAGTCCTGCAGGGCAAGGCTGTTCATCACGGTGCCGAGCATGCCCATGTAGTCGCTGCGGGTGCGTTCCATCCCGCGCTGCTGCAACTGGGCGCCGCGGAAGAAGTTACCGCCCCCGATGACGACGGCGACCTGCGCTCCGGCCCGGACGACATCGGCGATCTGGCGGGCCACCAGCGCCACCACATCGGGGTCCAGTCCGACCTGTCCGCCACCGAACATCTCGCCGCCCAGTTTGAGCAGCACCCGCGAATACGCGGGTCGGATGATTCCGGGGCTGGCGTTGCCTGGCTCGGCCATCAGACTCCTTCGGTCCCGGGACACAGAATTCGAGTCAATCCTGCCTCATGACGAAGCCCCCGCCACCTTCGGGTGGCGGGGGCGCGTCGCGGGTCTCAGGCCAGGTGCGCCGTCAGCAGCCAGGCGCCGACCGATTTCAGGCCACTGGGCTCGTCGCGGATGCCGGTGACCGTGAACGGGCCGGCCTCGGCGATCTGTGCGGGGAAACTGGCGTGGATACGGGCGGGCCGGATCTCGTCGATCTGCCAGTACCTGCCGACCACCTCGCGCAACTCGGGTACGGTGACGGCGTTGACGGGGCCACCGAGATTGACCGCGGCGGCGTCGAAGACCAGCACGAAGTAGGACGCGCCGGGGGCCGCGGCACGGACGATCGACTCTTGGTAACCGTCCCGCAGTTCCACCGGCATGGAATGGAACAGCGTGGAATCGATCACCGTGCCGAACCGGCCGTCGTAACCGGTGAAGTTGCTGATGTCGGCGACGTCGAAGCTCGCGTTCTGCAGCCCACGCTTGGCCGCCTCGGCGCGGGCCATATCGATGGCCGTCGGCGACATGTCCAGGCCGACGGCGGTGAACCCCCGCGCGGCCAGTTCCAGCGCGGTGGCTGCCTCGCCGCAGCCGGCGTCGAGCACCTCGCCGTGCACCTTGTCTGCCTCGATCAGGGCGGCGATCTCGGGCTGCGGCGCGCCGATGCTCCACGGCGGGCGCACGCCGGCGAATTCGGGTGCATCGCCGCGGTAGGCCTGTTCGAACATTTCCTGCGGTTCCGGTGTGGTCATGATTCCGGTATATCAATGCAGTTGATATGTGTCAATATTGTTGACATGACGGAGCATCTGGCGGATCAGCCGCTCGGCTACCTGTTGCATCGGGTGGCTCTGACACTGCGCCGCGATGTCAGCTCGCAGGTGCTCGAACCGTTGGGGCTGACGTTCCCGCAGTACATCTGCATGCGCATCCTGTCCAAGGCACCCGGCCGCTCCAATGCCGAATTGGCGCGCGATCTGGAGGTATCACCGCAGGCGATGAACATGGTGCTGCGCGGGCTGCAGGATCGCGGCCTGGTCACCCGACCGGCCAGTGTGTCCTCGGGTCGGGCCCGGCCCGCCGAACTCACCCGAGACGGACTTGCGTTGCTCGGGCGCACCGACGAGGGCGTGCGCGCCGCCGAAGGACGGGTGCTCGGTCACCTGAGCGGCGACGACCGGGACGCGCTCAAGCGCATCCTGGCCAGCGTCGGGACCGACCAGATAAGCACTGCCGGCAGTGACTAGTGCGAGTGGCAGGCTTTCGGCGGTGACGGCGGCAGATCCAGTGCCGGGTTACCGTCGAAGAAGCCGACCGGCTTGAGCTTGAATCCGGTGTAGTGACACGGCATCACCGGCCAGTCCTCCGGACAGACGACGTGATGCGCGCCGACGGTGTACCAGAGCACCACATCGGTGTCCTCCAACGGCGCATCGTCGGCCACATATTCCGGCAGGCCCTGCACGTCGGCCGACTGGTACATGTAGTCACCGGCGGCGTAGAGCTCCTTGGCGTCGAACTTGGTGACCCACAGGTTGTGCTGCACGAACCGCGCCCGGTCGTAGATCACCGAGCCCTCCTGCACCATCACCGGCACGATGTCCTTGGGCATCAGCTTGTAGCCCACCGGTGAACCGAACTCGTTGAGTTTGGACGGGTTGACCACCTTCCAGTACCGCCCGGTCGAATACTCCCAGTCCCGCGCCCCCTCGGCTTCGGAGGCCACCAGGGTGTCGCGGGTGATCCAGGCATTGTGGTGCGGGTTGAGCGCAGGATCGGGCTCCGGGATCGAATCCACCTCGTAGACACTGTTTCCCGGACCGTCGACGCTCATGTCCATCCGGAAGTTGAAGAAGTGCTGATGGTTCGGGCCATACATGCCCGGTGCCACCATCTTCCCCCAGCGCGGGGTCTGCCCCTCGGCGATCGCACCGGTGGTCAGCACCCCGGTGAGCTTGACCTCCATCTCGATGGAGGCATCGTTGTAGAGGTACCAGAAGAAGCCGTACTCGTAGTTGCCGACGGTGCAGATCATCGAGATGACCAACCGGCGGGACCGGCGCACCTCGACTTCGCCGGTGCGGAAATCGGTGTGCTTCCAGGAGATCCCGTAGTCCTCCTCGTGCATGCAGATGGCGTTCGGGATGGTGACGGCGTTGCCGTCGGAATCGTTGACCGTGCCGTCGAAGTAGAAGATCTCGCCCAGGCAGTCACAGCCCAGCGTCAGGGGGTTGGCCGAGAATCCCATCCCGACCTCACCCATGTCGAAGACATTCTTGTTCCAATGCGTCGGCGACGAATCACCATAGGGCACCACCATTTCCGAGAGTGCGGCGCGGTACATGATGGGCCGGACCGTGCCACGGTCGGTGTAGGTGAGCTCGTGCAGCACCAGACCCTCCCGCGGGTTGAAACCGACCCGCAGCGCCCACTTCTGCCAGGTGACGTTCCAGCCGTCGACGGTGAAGCTCGGCCCGTCGGGCTGGGTGATCGCGATCTCCTTCACGTCCTCCCGGAACCCGCTGAACGCCGGCCTGTTGTCGGGGGTGAACATGAACTGCCCGGAGTAGTTGCCGCCCTTGGACGGCAGCGCCACCGCGCCATGGTCCTCGACGTCGAGCACCGTCATGGTGTCCAGGTCGAACGTGACGATCAGCCCCTCGACCGGCCGGGCGTACCCGTTTTCCGACGGCGCGGCCCGCATGAAGGTCAGCGGACGGCAGATCAACGGCGAGTTGTCGTAGTGGTCCTGTGCACCGTAGTACCCGGCCGGCCACGGATCGATCATGGCCAGGCTGAAGTCGGTGACACCGCGTTTGCGCAGCGCCTCCTGCCAGCGCTCGTCTTTCATGACTGCCTCCTCCACCCCGGTCATGTGCTCGACCAGGTAGGACGGGAAGCGACCCGGAACCGCTGTCCAGGCGTCGATCACGCGGGCGTCGATATCGACGATCGCCTCGTAGATCATCTTCACCGCGGCGTCGTACATCGTCACGAAGGCCTGACGCGGCACGTCCTGGCGCCCCGTGAACGTCAGCTCCGCGGCCTTGGCGGGCTCGGCCAGGCTGATCATGACGAACTTCAGCGTCGCTGTGGCGTAATCGGATTCGGAGATGACGGCGGCCGCCGCCTCGATCTCCGCGCCGTTGAGCGGATCGAGCGGATACCGCGTGGCACCCTCGGTCAGCTCGGATCCCAGCACGCTGTGCTCCATCGTCATTTGGGCGATTCCTCCTTGTTGAGATCAAGAACGGCCAGGTGGGCCAGCGAATCTTCTTGGGACACCTTGCGGGCCGACCGGCGGCCGAAGATGTACACGATCAGACCGAGCGCGAACATGCCCAGGCTGATGCAGCCCACCCAGGTCATCCAGGTCGCCTGCGGGACGTCCAGCCACGGGGTGACGAACGAGTAGTAGATGCCGCCCACGGTCGCTGCCGAGCCCACGATGACGGTGATCCACACGCCGACCATGCCGCCGGGGATACGCCAGAACTCCTCGGTGGCGTACCGGTCGGCGTACTTCTTGCGCGCCACCACAACCGGGATCAGGAAGAAGAAACCCGACAGCAGCCACACCGTGGACAGCCCGCCCTGCAGGTATACCGTGACATTGGCCATGCTGCTCTGCGAGTACAGCGTGATCAGGATCAGCGAGGAGATGACGCCCTGGATCAGGATGGCGGTCACCGGGTTACGGGTGCGCGGGTTCAAGTGGGTGAAGATCCGCGGCAGGTGCCGTTCCAGACCGGACACGAAGATCAGCCGGGAGTAGGCGACCTGATAGGTCATCAGCGCGACCACCACGATGAAGGCCAGGATGACGGCTCCGATCTCCATCAGACCCGGGAATCCCGCGACATCGAGCATGCCGATCACCCCGGTCACCGGGTCGATCTGGTCACCCGGCAGCGCCATCATGGTGCCCAGGGTGGTCAGCAGGTAGATCGCCACCAGCGCCGTCGAACCCCACAGGATCATCCGCGGGCCGCTCTTGCGGACCGACAGGAACTCCGCGCCCATGTTGTAGGGCGTCTCGACCCCCAGCAGGTAGAGCAGCACCGTGCCGTACAGGAAGCCGGCGACGGCGAAGTTCGGGATCGTGGCCTCGGCCCAGCTGAACGGGGTGGCCGAACCGTTGTTGACGGCGAAGAGCAGGCCGGAGATGAAGATGGTCAGGGTCAGCACGCCATACACGACGAAGACGATGTTCATGATCTTCTGGTTGGCCGCAAGCTTGGCCAGTGCCAGACCGATGACGGTCCACAGGATCACCAACTGCAGGATGATGCTTGCCGTCAAACCGATTTCGGTGTGGAAGGCCAGCAAGAGGAGTTGCAGCACGATCGCCGGTGAGGACGCCGCGTTCAGGATGACCGGCACCCAGGACAGGTAGCCGCCGATGTAACCCCAGGTCTCCCCCATGGTGCGGGTGGCCCAGATGTAGACACCGCCCTGGCCCGGCCACAGGTTGCCGAGCTCGACGACGGCCATTCCGGCCGGCACCAGGAAGGTCAGGATGCCCAGCACCCACATCGGGATCGCCGTCCAGCCGCCGCCGGCCATCACCGAGGACCCGGTGATCCAGCAGATGATGAACACGTAGGCGGCGGTGAGCCCGAAGGTCGTCATCACCTTGGGCAGGATCTGTTCGGGGACAAGCTCGGTGGTCATGAGCTTGTCCCGCGCGGCGTTCGGCGCCTCTAGTTCTGCAGTCATACGATTTCTCCGTCCCTCATCTGAACGACACGGCTTGCTTCTTCGGCCACTCCTGCGTCATGGGTGCTGGCGACCACGGTGACGCCCAGCGTCGAGCACAGGTCGCGCAGCATGCGCACCACCGTCTCCCCCGTACGGTGATCAAGATTGGCCGTCGGCTCGTCGGCCAGGACGAGCGTCGGGTTGCTGATCAGCGAGCGTGCGATCGCGGTGCGCTGCTGCTCGCCGCCGGACATCTTGGTCGGCTGGTGGTGCACACGGTGGCCGAGGCCGACGATCTCCAACAGTTCGGTGGCTCGCTTACGCAGTGCCTTGCGGTCATACGGCTCGAACATCAGTGGCAGTTCCACGTTTTCGACCGCGGACAGGAACGGGATCAGGTTGTAGCTCTGGAAGATGAAGCCGATGGTGTCGTGCCGCAGGGCCGCGAACTGGCTTTCGGTGAGCGCGCCGGTGTCCTGGCCGGCGACCGACACCCTGCCCTTGGTCGGCCGGTCCAGGCCGCCCATGATGTTGAGCAGGGTCGACTTGCCACTACCGCTGGGTCCCATCAGGCAGACGAATTCACCCGGCATGACCTGGAGTTCAACGGCGATGAGGGCCTTGACCACCTCATCGCCGAGCTTGTGCAGTTTCCACACGTCGGAGATGTCGACGACGGGAGCGGCTTTGGTCGCCGCGGTGGTTTCGAGCGCTGTCTCGTCGATGGCGGTCATGGTTATCCTCCGCTGCTCAGTGATCGGATCGGGGGCCGCGAGGCGGCATTCCAACTGGGGACGATGCTGGTGGCCAGGGCCGCGACGATGCTGACGAGCACCGCGATGGCCGCCCCTGCGGCCAGCCCGGCCGGGTCGACACCGGTCGGCGCGAGTCCGACGACACCCAGCACGGCGCCCGCGACCGCAGCCAGTGCCGCGCCACCGACCGCACCGAGGACGGCGGCCAGCACGGGTTCGACCAGAAGCGCGGCGACCACCGGACCACGACGAATTCCGTTGGCGCCCAGCACGCCCAGTTCACGGGTGCGGGTGGCCACGGTGCGGGTGGTGGCGACGGCCACCTCGACCACACCGACCAGCAGGACGGTCACCGCGATCAGCACGACCGCCGCACCGATCTCGTCGGCGTTGCCCAGCGCCGCCGACTGGGCGCGGATGCCCTCGGACATGCCGAAGACGATGACCACCAGGAAGGCACCGGTGGCGGTGGTGACGGCGGGCAGGATCATCTCGCGCAGCCGGCGCCGTGCCGAAAGCCAGCCGTAGCTCAGACCGTATTTCAACGTTTCACCTCTGTACCAGGAGGTCAACAGGACGCTGCTGCAATAGTCGGTGCACCGGCACCAGCGCACCGACGATGGCCATGGCGGGGATGAATGCGGCGACCATCCCGGCCGCCTGCGCCCACGCGGTCAGCGTGGCGATCTGCGGAATCACCAGGGCCACTGCGGCTCCCGCACCCAGCACGCCGACGATATAGGCGGTCAGGAAGACTATGCCCGATTCGACCAGGAAGAAGTACAGCACCTCGTCGGCCAATCCGATGCTGCTCATGATGCCGAACTCGCGCTTGCGCTCGGCGACCGCCGCCAGGAAGGAGGACACCGCGATGACAAACCCGAGGATCAGACCGATGGTCGAGATGACCCCGAGCGTGGAACTGGTGACCTTGCCGGAGAACAGCGCGGAGAACTTCTGGTCGAAGGTGAGCGGTCCCGATCCGCCGACCGTGTCGTAGACCAGGCCGGGGCCGGTTGGCTCGGGTTGCACCGACGGATCGGCCGTCGCCGGCAGGCCGGTGGCGGCGCCGAACTCCCTGGCCAGGTCACGTCTGTGTTCCTCACCGGGCGGGGCCGATACCGTCCACCAGCCGTTCTCGCCGACCAGCGATCGGGCCAGATCGGTTGACACGGTGATGGATTGACCTGTTCCGTCGATGGCGGCGGTGAGCGGTTGCCCGGCGATGTCGATCACGGCACCACCGGTGATGCCCAGCCGGTCGGCCACCGCCGCACCGACCTCGACCTGGCCGGCGGCAACGGTGTCGGCACCGCGCAGCGATACGATAGCGCCGTCGACGGTGGTCGTCCCCGACAATGTGCGCACCGCGGTCCACCCGGTCGGCGCGGCGAAGGTCGGTGCGGGACCGTCGGCGATCAGTGCCTCGGCATCGGGGTCGAAGTGCACACCGGCGGCAGGGACCACCCACAGCTGGGCGTCGTCGAGGACATCGGTGACCGAATCGGCGCCGGTGATGGCGAAACTCGCCGATATGGTGCGCACGACGGTGACACAGGCGATCGCCAGCGCGATACCGAGGACAGCGAGCACAAAGCGTTCCGGGCGTCGCCGGATGTTCGCGACCGCGAATCGGACAAGGCACCCGAAGGTGTTTCCCGATGTGCGGGCGATCTCCGGTGACCGAACGATTGTGGGTGCGAGGGGCTCCACGCAGAGAATGTTGGGCGCACCGTGTTTCGTCGAACGCGACTTCTCGTATCGGCAGCGTTACGTGGCTCCGTTTGCGATTACAACAATATGTCTTGGCCGCAACGGATTTCGTCGAGTTTCAGCCCTGTATTTGGGCGAAGGGACTGACCATTTCGAGTTCGAAGGCCAATTCCAGCAGCGTACGTTCGTTACCCTGGGTCGCCGCGAACATTGCACCGATCGGCAGGCCGTCGGCGGATTGGCTGAGCGGCAACGAGATTGCCGGGTCTCCGGTGGCATTGGCCAGCGGCGTGAACGCGACCCAGTCGACGAGGCGGTCGATGATCTGCTGGTAGTCAGCGGTCGGATCGAGATGCCCGATCCGCGGAGTGGCCTCGGCCAGGGTCGGGGTGAGCACCACATCGTAGGTCTGCGCCATCCGCGCGGTGATCCGCCGGGTGCGGGCGAGCCGGGTGATGGCCAGCGGCATGCGGTGCAGGTTGCGCCCGGCCAGCCGCTCCAGCCCGAGGGTGAGGTTGTCGAGCTTGGTGCGGTCGAAGCTCGGCCCGTAGGTTCGCTTGCCACCGCGCACCAGCGCGAAGGCCAGCAGCGACCAGTACAGCAGGAAGTCGTCCATGAACGAGGCCGGGATCGGATTGTCGATCGGGGTCACCCGGTGACCGAGGCCCTCCAACAGTGCAGCGGTCTTGAGGGTGGCTTCCCGGACCTCCGAACTGGCCTCCCGGGCAATCGATTCCGTGGTCATCGCGATGTGCAACCGACGCGTTGCCGGGCCGGTGACGTCACCGATCGCCGGCAGCTTGGGATTGCGCCACAGCAGTTCGGCCTCCCGGTAGAACGCCGCGGTGTCGCGGACCGACCGGGTCACCACGCCGTTGGCGACGATTCGCAACGGCATCTGGCGCATCTGCGCATCCAGCGGCAACCGGCCGCGTGACGGTTTCAGACCGACCAGGCCGTTGCAGGCGGCGGGGATGCGGATGGACCCGCCGCCGTCGTTGGCATGCGCGATGGGGACGACACCCGCGGCGACGAACGCGCCCGAGCCCGAGGAGCTGGCGCCGGCGGTGTGATCGGTATGCCATGGATTGCGCACCGCGCCGAGGCGCGGATGTTCGGCCGAGGCGCTGAAGCCGAACTCGGACAGTTGCGTCTTGCCGAGCGCCACCAGGCCGGTCCCCAGGTAGGCGCGGGCGAAGTCACCGTCGGCGGATGCCGGACGCGGTGTCCAGGCATCCGTGCCGTCCATCATCGGCATCCCCGCGACGTCGGAATTGTCCTTGACGAAGGTCGGCACGCCGGCGAAGAACCCGCCCCGTGGCCGCGCCTTGCGCGCCCGTTCGAATGCCGCGTAGGCCACCGCATTGAGGGTCGGGTCGACCGCCTCGGCACGGGCGATGGCGGCGTCGATCACCTCGGCACGCGATACCGTGCCCGCTTTGAGCGCAGCGACCAGCCCGACCGCGTCGAGATCACCGAGTGCGTCGTCACCGAAGGCGTGGATGCGTGCCATGAGCCGACGGTACCAGTCCGTACCAGGAGGGTCGTGAAAAGCAGAAAACCCCGCGCCACCGAGGTGGCGCGGGGTTTTCTGACGGTCTGTGCCTAGGCCTGGCCGACCTCGAAGCGGACGAACCGGGTCACGGTCACGCCTGCCTCGTCGAGCAGCGCCTTGACCGTCTTCTTGTTGTCGGACACCGACGGCTGATCCAGCAGCACGACATCCTTGTAGAAGCCGGTCACGCGACCCTCCACGATCTTGGGCAGCGCCTGCTCGGGCTTGCCCTCGGCCTTGGCGGTCTCCTCGGCGATCCGACGCTCGTTGGCGACGATGTCCTCCGGCACGTCCTCACGGGTGAGGTACTTGGCCTTCAGCGCGGCGATCTGCAGCGCCACGGAGTGCGCCGCACTCTTGTCATCACCGGTGAACTCGACCAACACACCCACGGCCGGGGGCAGATCCGCGGCGCGCTTGTGCAGGTAGGCCGAGACCTGACCGTCGAAGTAGGTGGCGCGACGCAGCACGAGCTTCTCGCCGATCTTGGCCGACAGGTCGGCAACGGCCTGCTCGACGGTCGAGTCACCCAGCTTGGCGGCATTGAGCGCCTCGACGTCGCCGGCCTTGGCCTCCAGAGCAGCGGCCACGATCGCGTCGGCCAGCGCCTGGAACTCCGCGTTCTTGGCAACGAAGTCGGTCTCCGAGTTGAGCTCGATGAGCACGCCGTCCTTGGCGGCCACCAGGCCCTCGGCGGTAGCGCGCTCGGCGCGCTTGCCGACGTCCTTGGCGCCCTTGATGCGCAGCAGCTCGACGGCCTTGTCGAAATCGCCGTCCGATTCGGCCAGCGCGTTCTTGCAGTCCATCATTCCGGCGCCGGTCAGCTCCCGCAGGCGCTTGACGTCGGCAGCGGTGTAGTTAGCCATAAAGCTTTCTCCTGGAAGATTTAGGAAGCGTCGGTGGTGGTCTCGGTGGTCGCAGCGCCGTCGGCGGTGCCGGTGGTGGCACCCGCCAGCAGTTCCTGCTCCCACTCGGCCAGCGGCTCGGCAGCCACCCCATCCTGGCCGGCCGCCTCGGTCTTGCCGGCACCGGAGCGGGCCTGCAGACCCTCGGCAACCGCGGAGGCGATCACCTTGGTCAGCAGCGCGGCCGAACGGATCGCGTCGTCGTTACCCGGGATCGGGTAATCGACCAGGTCGGGATCGCAGTTGGTGTCCAGGATCGCGAGGACCGGGATGTTCAGCTTGCGCGCCTCGGCAACGGCGAGGTGCTCCTTGTTGGTGTCGACGACCCAGATGGCCGAGGGCACCTTCTGCATGTCCCGGATACCGCCGAGGCTGCGCTCCAGCTTGTTCTTCTCACGCGTGAGCATGAGGATTTCCTTCTTGGTGCGCCCCTCGAAGCCACCGGTCTGCTCCATGGCCTCGAGCTCCTTGAGGCGCTGCAGACGCTTGTGCACAGTGGAGAAGTTGGTGAGCATGCCACCCAGCCAGCGCTGGTTCACGAACGGCATGCCGACCCGGGTCGCCTCGTCGGCGATGGACTCCTGAGCCTGCTTTTTGGTACCGACGAACATGATGGAACCGCCGTGCGCGACGGTCTCCTTCACGAACTCGTAGGCCTTGTCGATGTAGGTCAGCGTCTGCTGCAGATCGATGATGTAGATGCCGTTGCGGTCGGTGAAGATGAACCGCTTCATCTTGGGGTTCCAACGACGGGTCTGATGCCCGAAATGGGTGCCGCTGTCGAGCAGCTGCTTCATGGTCACGACGGCCATGGTTATGCCTCACTGGTGTTCGGTTGATGCCCGACATCGGTTGATGCCCGGCCCTGGCGACTGCTGCTGCCGGACCCGTCCGGTCTCCCGGTCGGGACCGCCCGGCATGCTGGTGCGACCCTGTGTAACGAGGTCGCGGTGCAGACGCGCGAAGTCAGCCCACGGATGTGAGCTGCGGGGGAAAGTTTACACCGTTGGAACCTGTGCTTTTACCACCCGAGTTGTGCACAGTCGCCGGTTTGTCCACAGCCCGGCCGGCGCGGGGTTGAAGTGTCGACATCGGCCCGCTGAACTGGGTGGATGCGGTTCGTCGTGGTGTCGGTGGTGTTGGCGCTGCTCGTCGCGGGCCCGGTCGGGGCCGATCCCGGGCGGCTGCGGTGGCCGCTGGCACCCGATCCGGCGGTGACCCGGGTCTTCGATGCACCGCGACCGAACTGGCAGTCCGGGCATCGAGGGGTGGATCTGGCCGGAGCGCCGGGTCAGCCGGTTTACGCAGCAGCCCACGGTGTGGTGGTGTTCGCCGGCGAACTCGCCGGCCGGCCGCTGGTATCGGTGCAGCACCCCGGCGGACTGCGCACCACTTATGAACCGGTGCGCGCGACGGTGCGGGCCGGGCAGCGGGTGACGGCCGGGACAGCCCTGGGGGTGTTGCAGCCCGGGCATGCCGGCTGCCCGGTGGCCGCGTGCCTGCACTGGGGCGCCATGTGGGGCCCGGCGGCGCGGGCCGACTATGTCGACCCGCTGGGCCTGCTGGCCTCGACTCCGATCGTGCTCAAGCCGCTGTCCCCTTCGTGATTTCGGCGCGCTTCCGTACGGTGACCGTACGTTTCCGCGCCGAAATCACAGGTCAAGCCCGGGGATGGGCCTGATCGTGCACGGCGCGCAGCCGGGCCACGCTGACATGTGTGTAGAGCTGAGTGGTCGCCAGCGTCGAGTGGCCCAGCAGTTCCTGGACTACCCGCAGATCGGCGCCGCCCTCGAGCAGATGGGTGGCCGCGCTGTGCCGCAGGCCGTGCGGGCCGATATCGGGTGCGCCCTCCACCGCGGCCATCGTCTGATGCACCACGGTGCGGGCCTGCCGCTGATCCAGGCGGCCGCCGCGGGCGCCCAGCAGCAGCGCGGGTCCCGACCCCGGACCGACCACGGCCGGCCGCCCCGCGGACAGCCACGCCTGCAGCGCCTGCTCGGCCGGTTCGCCGAACGGCACGGTGCGCTGCTTGTTGCCCTTGCCCAGCACCCGCAGCACGCGGCGTGCCATGTCGACATCGTCGATGTCCAGCCCACACAGCTCGCTGACACGGATACCGGTCGCGTACAGCAGCTCGACGATCGCGCGGTCCCGCAGTGCCATCGGATCACCTTGTTGCGCACCGGAATCCAGCGCATCCATGGCATCGAGCGCCTGATCGGCCCGCAGCACCGACGGCAACACCCGGTGCGATTTCGGGGTCTGCAGGCGCACGGCCGGATCGGTGGCGAGCAGTCCGCGGTGCAGCGCCCACGCGGTGAAGGTCTTGACCGCCGAGGTCCGTCGCGCCAGCGTACTGCGGGCGGCTCCGGCGCCGGATTGCGCGGCCAGCCAGGACCGCAATCTCGGCAAGGTCAGCGAGTCCAGCCCGCCACCGGTGAACTCGAACAGCGCACGCAGATCGCCGAGGTAGGCGCGTCGGGTGTGCGCCGAGCGGCCACGCTGCAGCGCAAGGTATTCGTCGAACTCCTCGAGAAGGGCTTGCACTCCCCTACCGTCGCAGATGCCGCCGGGCTGTCTAGCTGACGCGCCGCAGTGTGTCCGGGGTGAGATCGGCCAGGCTCGGGTAGCCGTCGATCGCCATGATCAGGTCGGCCTCGGCCAGCAGTGACCGCAGCACGTGCACCACCCCATCGGTGCCACCGAGGGCAAGACCGTAGACGTAGGGCCGGCCGACACCCACCGCGGAGGCACCCAGCGCCAGTGCCTTCACGATGTCGGCGCCGCTGCGGACACCCGAGTCGAACAGCACTGGCAGCCCGTCGGCCGCGGCGACCACCTCGGGCAGGCAGTCCAGGGCGGGCAGCCCGCCGTTGGCCTGCCGCCCGCCGTGGTTGGAGCAGTAGATGCCGTCGACGCCCACATCGCGCGAACGTCGCACATCGTCGGGATGCTGAATGCCCTTCACCAGCAGCGGCAGCTCGGTCTGCGACCGCAGCCACGCCAGGTCCTCCCAGGTCACCGGCTGTCCGAAGGTGCTCACCCAC
Organism: Mycobacterium sp. C31M; assembly: GCF_053345865.1. NCBI lineage: Bacteria > Bacillati > Actinomycetota > Actinomycetes > Mycobacteriales > Mycobacteriaceae > Mycobacterium > Mycobacterium sp. C31M. Next base: position 25,569 of record NZ_JBKFAX010000033.1, read on the forward strand.
TTCAGGATCGCGGCCTGCGGGTTCTCCTCAGGAGACTGCGCCAAGCTCGCGCGGAACACCGGGTCGCTGGTGTAGTTGGACAGGCACTTGCCGCGCAGTTGCGGAAAGTTCGACGTGCTCAGATCACGCGGTCGCCACCCCGGAACCCAGGTGTCCAAGGTGACGATGATCGCCTTGTACCCGGCCTTCTCGGCGCGGGCGATCAGGCTGGCCGCCAACTCGCGGTCCTTGGGTGTGTAGAGCTGGAAGAAGCCGGGGGTGTCGCCGAATTCGGCGGCGACATCCTCCAATGGGTCGGCGGTCAGGGTCGACACCGTCATCGGCACTCCGGTCCTGGCGGCCGCGCGGGCGGCCGCAAGGTCGCCGTGGCCGTCCTGACTGCAGATACCGGTGACACCGATCGGCGCCATGAACACCGGTGAGGGCAACGTCAGGCCGAACAGTTCGACCTGGAGGTCACGCTCGGTGGCCCCCACACCCATCCGTGGGATCAGGCCCCAGTGTTCGAAGACGCTGACATTGACGCGCTGGGTGCGTTCATCGCCGGCCCCGCCCGCCACGTAGGACCACACCGAAGGTGACATTGCGGACTGTGCGCGCTCCTCGAGTTCGGAGAAGGCCATCGGCAACGACGGCACCACCCCCGCGAGTCCCTGTAGGTAGATCTCCAGTTGGTAGTCGCCGTATGCCATGGGGTCAGTCTGGCTGGCCCGCCTCGGCCTTGGCCAGTTCCGACTTCCATTCCCGGAAGGTCTCCTCGGTGCGGCCGCGTCGCCAGTACCCGGAGATCGACGCCCACTTGGCGTCCACGCCGCGCTCTTTGCGCAGGTAGGGACGCAGGTTGTGCATGACGGCCTGGGCTTCGCCATGCACGAACACCTGGACCTGCCCGGGCAGCCACTGGGCTCCCTTGACCGCGGCGACGATCGGCGCGTGATCCCCGGCATTGCTGTCGGCGACCAGGTCGGCGCGGCCGCCGCGGTGGATCCAGTGCACCTCGACACCTTCGGGCGACGTGAGCGTCACTTCGTCGTCGGGTCCGGCCACCTCGATGAAGGCCTTGCCGATTGCGTTGGGCGGCAAGGCTTCCAGCGCGGCGCTGATGGCAGGCAGCCCCGACTCGTCACCGGCCAGTAGATGCCAGTCCGCAGCGGGATCGGGGGCGTATGCGCCGCCGGGACCCATCAGGTACACGGGTTGCCCGGGTTCGGCGGCAGCCGCCCACGGCCCGGCCACGCCGTGATCACCGTGCACGACGAAGTCGATCGCGATCTGCCGCTTGGCGTCGTCGATGCTGCGCACGGTGTAGGTGCGCACGGTGGGCCGCTTGTTCGGGGGCAGCTCGTCGAAGCTGTCCAGGGTGAGCGGGTGCGGCAGCGCGACGATGTCGACATCGGCGTCGACGATCACGATCTTGACGTAGGAGTCGGTGTACGCACCGGGTGTGAAGGTGTCGAACCCGACACCGCCGAGAACCAGTCGGATCATGTGCGGTGCCAGCTGTTCCTTGCTGATCACCTCGAATGTGTGAATTGGTCGACCCATCGTGTTACCTCGCAATATCTTTAGCTGATCTCGTGACCACTGTACGAGCCTCGCTGCGCCCACGGTCCGCTACCGCGGCCTCGGCTCCGTGACCGGCGTTACCGCCCGGTGCGCACAGGAACCGCTCTTCGATTTTCAGAACGCTCGCAGGTTGTCCTTGAACAGCCGGTGCTCGTACTCGGTGCGGGTGAGCCCGCGGCGCTGCAGTTCGGGGACCAGACCATCCACGATCTCGATCACATACTTTCGGGTCAGCCGCATCCCGGGGGCGGTGATCAGGAATCCGTCACCGCCCACCTCGGCCATCAACGCCTCCAGCCGATCGGCCACCGTCGCCGGCGTCCCGACCAGCGCATCCTCCTGGGACAGGTAGGCCGTGGTCAACTGCCGCAGCGTCTTGCCGCTGCCGCGCTGCAGGAAGGCCTCCAAGGTTCCCCGCTCGCCGTTGGTCGAGAGGTCGTCGGGCAGGGGTTTGTCGAAATCGAACTTGGTGAAATCGATCTCGACGATCGCCGCGAGGTGCGCCAGGGTCTTCTCGATGTAGAAGTCACTCTGCACAATTCGTTCCAGCTTGGCCTGCGCCTCGACGTCGGTATCGGCCACGTGCGGGGTGATCAGGAACAACACCTTGATATCGTCCGGGTTGCGTCCGTAATCGACGGCGCGCTTACGGATGTCGTCGCGGTAGGCGATCATCGACGCCGCATCGGCGGCTGTTCCCACCACCGTGTCGGCGTATCGCGCCGCGAAGTCCTTGCCCTGCGGCGAACCGCCGGCCTGCGCCAGCACCGGATGTCCTTGCGGGGCGGGAACTGTGTTGAGCGGCCCGCGGCTGCGGTAGTACTCACCCTCGAAGTTGATGGTCCGCACCTTCGTGTGATCGGCGTAGGTACCGCTGTCACGGTCCTTGATCACCGCGTCGGGGTCCCACGAGTCCCACAGCTGCCGGACCAGGTCGACGTACTCGTGGGCGCGGGCATACCGCTCGTCATGCCGCGGCAGCTGGTCGAGACCGAAGTTCTGCGCCGAGCGATCCTCGGCCGAGGTGACCATATTCCAGCCGAGCCGTCCGCCGGTGAGGTGGTCCAACGTGCTGCACAGCCTGGCCAGCAGGTACGGCGGATAGAACGTCGAGGACAGAGTGACAACCAGCCCCAGCCGGTCGGTCACGTGGCCGAGCAGCGGAATCAGCGGTGCCGGATCATGTTTGGGCGAGTGCAAGGCGTGCTTGAGTTCACGCTCATAGGTGCCACCGTAGGCGTCAGAGACCATGAGCTTGTCTTCGAGCAGCAGATAGTCGAATCTCGCCCGCTCCAGATGCTGCGCCAACTCCATGTAGAAGTCGCCCGACCAGTCCTTCCCTCCGGTGGAACCCCACGGGTCGTTCCATGCGTCGATACAGAAGTTCGCGAACCAACCCAGATGGAATTTGTCGGCATCCACCACTTTTCGAGCCTTCCTGATCACGTGTATGCGGACTCAATACTGGTGTGCCGCACGCCGGGCTGCAGTCCGAGCGCATGCCGTCCGTTCAGGTCCGCACGATCCGCCACCGTCCGTCGCGGCGCTCGACATGCCCGCCGATCTCCAGCAGGGCCAGCGGACCGAAGACCTGCTCGGCCGGGATCCCGGCATCGACCGCGATCTGTTCCACACTGCGCAGACCACGCGCGGGCAGCGCCTCGTACACCAGGCTCTCCTCCGCGGAAAGGTCGTCGAGCGGTGTCCGCGGATGCTCCGGTTCGTCAGCGAGTTCGCCTATCCTGCCGACGATCTCGATGATCTCCTCGGCGCGGCTGACCAGGTGGTTGTCCCGGCGTTTCAGCAGCACGTGGCAGCCGGCCGAGGCCGCCGAGGTGATCGGCCCGGGCACCGCGCACACCGGGCGCCCCATCACGGTGGCCCAGGACGCGGTGTTGGCCGCACCACTGCGCAGACCCGCCTCCACCACGACCGTCGCGCGGCCCAGTGCGGCGACCAACCGGTTGCGGGTCAGGAACCGGTACCGGGTCGGGCGCTCCCCCGGCGGATACTCGCTGACCAACAGCCCGCTGGTGGAGATCCGGTGCAGCAGCGAGGAATGCCCCGCGGGATACAACACGTCGATACCGGAGGCCAGCACCGCGGCGGTGATACCGTCCACGCCGAGGGTGGCCCGGTGCGCTGCGCCGTCGATACCGTAGGCGCCGCCGGAGATCACCGCGGCATCCCGTTCGGCCAGGCCGGCCGCCAGATCCGCCGCGACGTACTCGCCGTAAGCGGTGCAGGCACGAGTGCCCACAATGGACGCCGACCGCGACGCCACCTCGTCGAGCAGCGCCGGGCCCACCGCCCACAGCACCATGGGCAGTGTGCCCCGTTTCGCCACGTTCGCCGATCCGAACACACCGAAGGCCAGGTGCGGCCATTCGGGATCTCCGGCGGTGATCAGTCGGCCACCGCGGCGGTCGAGGATCTCCAGATCCTCTGCTGCACGGTCGATCTCCCGGCGCGCCGAGACTTTCCCGGTGAGGGTGCCGTGTTCCCGGCCGGCGCAGATCATGGCCGCCGCCTCGACCGGTCCGTGCTGCGTGACGACGGCGGCGAGTTCCGGGCACGGCGGCTCAGCCACTCGCGACAGGTAGGCCCACGCCCTGCGCTCCTCGTCGATCATCGGACACCGCCCTGGCGGAAGCTCAGCGCCGTGGCGACATGGTCCGGCGTCGGCGAGGTCACACCGGCCAGGTCGGCGATCGACCACGCGATCCGCAAGGTGCGGTCCGCTCCGCGGAGATTGAGTTGCCCCTTGTCGACCGCCGAACGCAGCAGGGTCATGCTGGCCTTGCTCGGGCGGAAGGTATTGCGCAGCGCCGGACCCGGCACCTCGGCGTTGGTCCGCACACCGAGTCGTTGCCACCGTTCGGTGGCCGCCGCCCTGGCCGCTGCCACCCGTGCACGGACCGCGGCGGTCGGTTCACCCGCCTCGTGGGTGAAGGCACCGGACCGGATCGGGTGCATCTCCACCTTCAGATCGACCCGGTCCATCAACGGTCCCGACAACTTGCCCAGGTACCGCCGCTTGGCGTTCGGATTGCACAGGCAGTCCGCCGGATTCGTCGGCGCGCACGGGCACGGATTGGCGGCCATCACCAACTGAAAGCGTGCCGGGTACCGGGCCACACCGTCGCGGCGGGCGAGCCGGATCTCACCGTCTTCCAACGGGGTTCGCAAGGCCTCCAGCACCTGCGTCCCGATTTCGGCGCACTCGTCGAGGAACAGCACACCGCGATGAGCCCGGCTGACCGCTCCGGGGCGGGCGATCCCGGTCCCACCGCCCACCATCGCGGCCACCGTCGAGGAGTGGTGCGGCGCGATGAACGGCGCTCGGGTGATCAGCGGAGTGTCCGGCGCCAGCGTGCCGGCGATCGAATGGATCGCGGTGACCTCGATCGACTCGTCCTCGGTCAGCACCGGCAGCAGCCCCGGCAACCGTTGCGCCAACATGGTTTTCCCGATCCCGGGCGGCCCGGTGAACAATAGATGATGCGCCCCCGCCGCGGCGATCTCCACCGCCATCCGCGCCTCGGTCTGCCCGATCAGATCGGCGAGATCCAAACTCTGCGGCAACGCACCGGCATCGACATCCTCGATCCGTGCCGTCAACCGCCCCTTCTCCTCGAACCAGGACTGCATTTGCCGCAGGGTCTGCACACCCCAGACCTCGATACCGTCGACCAGACTGGCCTCGGCCAGATTCGCCAACGGCACCACCACGGTCGGCCAGCCATCCCGCTTGGCGGCCAGCACCGCAGGCAGCACCCCGTTGACCGGCCGCACCCGGCCATCGAGCGCCAACTCACCGAGCAGCACCGTCGTCTCCAACCGCGGCCACTGCTTCTTCAGATGCGCCGACAGCACCGCCGAGGCCAGCGCCAAGTCATACAACGACCCACCCTTGGGCAGCGTCGCCGGTGACAGCGCCAACGTCAGCCGGGATTCGGGCCAACTGTTGTCACAGTTGGTGATCGCCGCCCGCACACGATTGCGCGCCTCCTGTAGCGCAGTGTCCGGCAGCCCGACCAGGTGCACTCCGGGCAGTCCACTGGTGATATCGGCCTCGATCTCCACCGTGATCCCGTCCAACCCGCGGATCGCCACCGCGAACGCCCGCCCGAGCGCCATCAGCCGACCGCCTGCACGTGGCGCAGCTGCGGCTCCCGGGTAAGCCCGAACCGCACCCCGATCACATCGAGGCGCACCCCTGCGCGCCGCCCTGGGTGCGCGGCCAACCACAACCCCACCAGCCGGCGCAACCGCCGCACCTTGTCCGGAGTCACGGCGTAGGCGACGCCACCGAACTGATCAGACGTGCGCGCCTTCACCTCGACGAAGACCACGGTGTTCGTCACCGGGTCCAAAGCGATGACGTCCAACTCGCCGTAACGGCACCGCCAATTGCGTTCCAGCACCTTCATGCCGAGCGATTCGAGGTGCTCGACGGCCACCTGCTCGCCGCGTGCCCCGATCTCGGCGCGTGTCCACGTTTCCATGGCCCTACCGTCCCGCCGTCCCCGGACATGACAGCACCGGCAGACGGCAGAAACCGCTAGTTGTGCACAATCACCGATTCATCCACAAGGGCGGCGGCGACGAGCTATCCCAGCGCGTCCTTGTCGGTGGCGACCACCTTCTCCACCTCGGCACGCACCCGCTCCAACTCGGCCGTCTCCTCGGCGGTGTACTCACGCGCCGAATCGTCGAGCACACAGACCGTCCCGACCACCCGACCGTCGGCGTCATGCACTGCCACACCGAGGTAGTTGTGCAGGCCGAACTCGGTCTCGTCCTCGTTGCCGGAGAACGTGTCGTCCAAGCGCGAATCCTGAACGTAGAGCGCCTCATCGGTATCGACGACCCGTTCGCAGTACAGCGGGATCCGGTTGGCATCCTCGCCGGCCTTCTTGCCGGCCGCGCCCACGGTGTAGTGCTTGGTCGCCTCGCCGGCGGTCGCGGCAACCACCATGGAATCCGGTTCGGAACGCATCACCAGCACCGACTTGACGCCGAGGCGGGCGGCGAGCTCCTCAAGCTGCGGCGCGATGCCGGACAGCGCGGGCGTGGAATCGGTCTGGAACGGCTCAGCGGGGGTCATGGCCGCGATTATGGTCACGCTCAGCCCGCTCCACAACCGTTGCGCTCACATACGCGAATACCTGGTCAACGCAATGCTGTACAAGCCGTATGCCGCAAAACCCACCGCCGAGGCCAGCAACGACGCCTGGCCATATTCGGTCTCCCCCAATGCCCGCACCGCGGCATCCAGTCCCGTCGCGCGCGCCGGATCCTGCAGGAACGACGCCGCGATCACCGAGATGCCGGCCGCGAACAATACGATGCCCTCCGCGACATGACCGACAAGCCCGAGCGCGGTCATCACCTGTCCACCCGGCACCGTGAGGTCACCCAGGAACTTGCGCGAGGCACCCTTGTAGATGAAATAGCCGCCGAACGCCGCGACCGCCACCCCGACGGCGACCAGCACAGCTTTGCCGCCACCGGTCTGCATCAGCCGGGCACTGAGCCCCGCCGCCCGCTCCGTGCCCTGCCGGCCCACGCCCAGCGCGAACTGCACCGCCGCAAACGCCAGGGCGAGGTATACGACGGCCAGCCCGAGCGCCTTCAACCGGTTCACCAGCGGCGTGTCGCGCTTGTCGGCGTGGGCGCTCTCACCGGGATGCAGACCGAGGACCACCTCGGCCAGCCGCCACATCGACAGCGCGAACAGACCGAATGCCACCACCCACAACGACATCGACCCGCCGCGCTGCCCGGCGAGGACCGCCAAGGCGCCCGTCTGATCGGCCTCGCCCCGGAAGCCGAATGCGATACGCGCGATGATGTAGGCGATCAACAGGTGCAGCACACCACTCACCGGATACCCGATACGAGCGATCCCCTCGACGGTGCGGCTTTCGGTCGCGCGGTTCACCGCACCCTTGAATGCCCGCCAGCCATCGCCAGGTCGAGCACCGAGCACGTCTACCCGCCTCCACGAATTCGAACGGACACTTCCGCTCAACGCTATAGGCTCGGTCGCCGCGACCGGTTCATTTCCTGCCTCGACTGCGATGTTCCCCAGGTAGACCACTCCCGCTCGACGGACTCATCGCTCGCGATGAATTCCTCTCTGCTCGCAGGTCTGTACAGATATGACCGACCGAATCACGATCCTGGAGAATGCCGCCGCGCAGGTCGATGGGTTCGCATCGAGCAACGTCGATGTCGACGGCTTGAAAATGCATTGCATGCGCGGCGGCACCGGACCCGCGATGATCTTGCTGCACGGGTTCCCACAGGACTGGTACGAATGGCGCACGGTGATGCCGCAATTGGCGATAAGCCATACCGTGGTGGCCGTCGACCTGCGCGGGGCAGGCTTGTCTGATGCGCCCGAAAATGGCTATGCGGCAGACCAACTCGCCGAGGATGTCCGCAACCTGGCCCGACGACTGGATGTGGGCCCGGCCCGCATCGTCGGCCACGATATCGGCGGTTGGGTGGCCTATGCGTATGCCCGCCGGTTCCCGGACGACACAACCGACGCCACAGTCATGGAGACGCTGATCCCCGGCACGACTCGCTTCGCCGACCCGCAACTCGAGGTCGCGCTCTGGCACGGTGAGTTCCACATGGTCCCCGGCCTGGCCGAGACGCTGGTGATCGACCGCCAGGAAACGTATTTCCGCTACTTCTTCGATATCGGCACCCGTGGGGACGACGTCATCTCCGACACCGACCTGCGGCACTACGTCGCAGCCTACGGCGATCTCCCGCACCTCAAAGCCGCTTTCGAGACCTATCGCGCTGTGCCCGAGAATATCTCATCGAACCAGAACAGACGCGAGCGCATCGACGTTCCGCTGACTCTGATCGGCGGCGAGCATGTCTTCGGTCCCGCGCTACCCGACACCGCTGCCGAACTGCGCTCCGACTTCGGTTGGACCGATGTCGAGGTGCAGATCATCCCCGATGGACAGCATTACCTCACCGAGGAACGCGCCGGCGACGTCGCTACGCTGCTGCTCAGCTGATGCCTGCGGTCTTGTCGAGCCGCTGCAGCAGGTCGTGTGCCGCCAGTTCCACCTTCTTGTGCCGCCATTCCGCCGCCCGGTACACGCAGGCGATCAACCCGCTACGGTGCACACGCCGAAAGTCGCCGTACACGAACGCATATCGGGCCTTGGTCTCCTCGGTGGCGCCCTCGGTCAGGCCGAGGTGCCAGCGTGCGTAGTCGTCCCAGGAGTGCTTGTCCAGGTAGTCGTTCTGCGCATCCGCGTGTGGCTGCACATCACCCCAATCGCTGTCCAGCACGTACTGCCGTTTGTCGATCAACTCCGCGGCCCACTTCAGCGCCACCGGATTGACGTCGTATTTGGCCATGCACCGATGGTGACGTAGATGACCCTTGACCTCAATGCCCGTTGAGGTTCTAGCGTGGCAGCGGTAACAACAGAAAGGACAGCACAGTGGCTGAATACACGCTGCCAGAACTCGATTACGACTATGGCGCGCTGGAGCCCCACATTTCCGGCCAGATCAACGAACTGCACCACAGCAAGCACCAC
>NZ_JBKFAX010000034.1:0-31944 GCF_053345865.1 Mycobacterium sp. C31M
CGCTGGCTGGACCCCAGCCACGGCGGCATCAACCTCGGCTTCCCCGAAAACCAGTAGGTACTTTCCGCGAGCATGCATATCCGCGACCAGACACACCGCTCGCGGGCAGATTTCACGCACGCTCGCGGGAGCATCCGTTACCCGCCGTCCCTGTATTGAGTGAAAGATGGACGTATGACGATCACCCCCGACACCGCAGCCCTGCCCAACGGCTTGTCGGTCGAGGCCGCGCGCGCCGAAGCGGCCCGCACCTACGAACTCGACCGCGCCCACGTGTTCCACTCCTGGTCCGCGCAGGCGCAGATCAAGCCGATGACCATCGTGGCGTCGGACGGTTCCTACGTGTGGGACGGCGAGGGCAACAAGCTCCTCGATTTCTCCGGTCAGCTGGTCTTCACCAATATCGGGCACCAGCATCCGAAGGTCGTCGCGGCCATCGCGGCACAGGCCGCCAAGCTGTGCACCGTTGCGCCGCAGCACGCCAACGACGCGCGTTCCGAGGCGGCCCGACTGATCGCCGAGCGCACCCCCGGCGACCTGAACAAGGTCTTCTTCACCAACGGCGGCGCCGACGCCGTCGAACACGCGGTGCGGATGGCCCGGTTGCACACCGGCCGCTACAAGGTGCTCTCGCGGTACCGCTCGTACCACGGCGGCACAGACACCGCGATCAACCTGACCGGTGACCCGCGCCGTTACCCCAACGACTACGCCAGCGCCGGCGTCGTGCACTTCAACGGTCCGTTCCTGTACCGCTCGTCGTTCTACGCCCAGACCGAGGAGCAAGAGTCGCAGCGTGCGCTCGAATACCTCGAGCGCCTCATCCAGCATGAGGGCGCGACCTCCTTCGCGGCGATCATCCTCGAATCGGTGCCCGGCACCGCGGGCATCATGGTCCCGCCGCCCGGTTACATGGCGGGTGTCCGGGAGATCTGCGACAAGTACGGCATCGTGATGATCGCCGACGAGGTGATGGCCGGGTTCGGGCGCACCGGCGAATGGTTCGCCATCCAGAACTTCGATGTCACACCGGATCTGATCACCTTCGCCAAGGGTGTCACGTCGGGTTATGTGCCACTCGGCGGCGTGGCGATCAGCGAGAAGATCGCCGCGACCTTCGCCGACCGCGCCTACCCGGGCGGGTTGACCTACTCCGGTCACCCGCTGGCCTGCGCGGCCGCCGTGGCGACCATCAACGCGATGGAGGACGAGGGCATGGTGGCCAACGCCAAGCGCATCGGCGCCGACGTGCTCGGCCCCGGCCTGCGCGAGCTGGCCGCCAAGCATCGCAGCGTGGGCGAGGTCCGCGGCCTGGGCGTGTTCTGGGCCATCGAACTGGTGGCCGATCAGCAGACCCGGGAACCGTTGGCGCCCTACGGTGGCTCCAGCCCCGCGATGAACGCCGTCATCGCGGCGTGTAAGTCCGGCGGGCTGCTGCCGTTCGCGAACTTCAACCGCATCCACGCCGTGCCGGCCTGCAACATCACCGATGACGAGGTGCGCGAGGGTCTGGCCATCCTGGACACCGCGCTGGCCGCGGCCGACTAACTCGCCCAAGTGAACAAAGTGGCCGCAAACCCCCAGGGGCTTGCGGCCACTTTGTCATTCTCGGGGAAAGCCTCAGTAGGCTGACCGCCATGATGGACCTGCACCCCGCGATGACGGTCCTGGAGCCGCTGTTGGGCATCTGGGCCGGTCCCGGCTCCGGCGAGTACCCGACCATTCCGTCGTTCCGCTACCTGGAGTCGATCACCTTCGGCCACGTCGGCAAACCGTTCCTGTCCTACGCCCAGCACACCAAGCATCTCGACGACGGCCGCCCACTGCACGCCGAAACCGGTTATGTCCGGATTCCCGAACCGGGCCGCGTCGAATGGGTACTGGCCCACCCGACCGGCATCGTCGAGGTCATGGAGGGTCCACTGGAGATCGCCGACGACGGCACCCTGACCATGACGCTGAGCTCGACCATCGGCCGGACCTCCAGCGCCAAGGCGGTCGCCGCGATGGCGCGCACCTTCACCCTGCGCGACGGCGAATTGAGCTACACCGTGCAGATGGCCGCGATGGGTCTGCCCCTGCAACACCACCTGTCGGCGGTGCTGCGCCAGGAGGAGCCGTGAGCACCGACGGCCGGATCCGGGTGCCCGCCGACCTCGACGCGGTCACCGATCGCGGACCCGAGGATCACAGCGAGGTTGATCCCGCTGCGGTGGAACGGATCTGGGATGCCGCCCGGCACTGGTATGCGGCCGGGATGCAGCCGGCCATCCAGGTGTGCCTGCGCCGCAACGGCCGGGTGATCCTCAACCGGGCGATCGGACACGCCTGGGGTAACGGGCCCACCGATCCCCTTGACGCCGAACAGATCCCGGTCCGCACCGACACACCGTTCTGCGTGTACTCGGCCGCCAAGGCCATCACCACCACCGCCACCCACATGCTGGTCGAACGTGGCGTGTTCAGCCTCGACGACCGGGTCTGCGAGTACCTGCCCGGCTACACCAGCCACGGCAAGGACCGCACCACCATCCGGCACGCGCTGACCCACAGTGCCGGCATCCCGTTCGCCACCGGACCCAAGCCCGATCTGAAACGGATGGACGACAGCGAGTACGCCCGGGAGATGCTGGGGCGGATGAAGCCGGTGTACCGGCCCGGCCTGGTGCACATCTACCACGGGGTGACCTGGGGCCCGCTGATGCGCGAGATCATCAACGCCGCAACCGGGCGCAACATCCGCGATGTCCTGCATGACGAGATCCTGGCCCCGCTGAACTTCCGGTGGACCAATTACGGTGTTGCACCCGAGGATGTTCCGCGGGTCGCGCCCAGCCATGTGACCGGCAAACCGCTGCCGGCGCCCATCGCCAAGGCGTTCAAGACCGCGGTCGGCGGCACCCCGCAGCAGATCATCCCGTTCTCCAACACAGCCGAATTCCTCACCGGTGTCATCCCCTCGTCGAACACCGTGTCCAATGCCGTCGAACTGTCCCGGTTCGCCGAGATCCTGTGCCGTGGCGGCGAACTCGACGGGGTCCGCATCCTCAAGCCGGAGACGCTCCACGCGGCCGCGACCGAGGCCCGCCGGTTACGCCCAGATCTGGCGACCGGTCTGATGCCGATGCGCTGGGGTACCGGATACATGTTGGGCTCCAAACGATTCGGACCGTTCGGCCGGGATGCCCCCGGCGCGTTCGGGCATACCGGGCTGACCGATATCGCCATGTGGGCCGACCCGCAACGGGCACTGTCGGTGGCGGTGATCAGCAGCGGGAAACCCAGTGGGCATCCGGAGGCCAAACGCTATCCGGCCCTGCTGGATACGATCAACGCCGAGCTCCCGCGGGTCTAGACTTGGCCTATGCCGGGGCCATCGCCTCCAGCACCTCGAACCGGGCGAGCACCTCGGCCTGCAGCATCGCCACCGCCGGGTCCGACGCCTTGCGCGGCCGGGGCAGGTCGACGTCGATGATCTCGTGGATGCGGCCGCCGGGAGCGAGCACCACGATGCGGTCCGACAGCTGCACCGCCTCGGTGACGTCGTGGGTGACGAACATGACGGTGCGCCGTGATTCGAGCCAGATCCGTTCCAGATGCTCACGCAGGGTTCGCGATGTCATCGCGTCGAGGTGGCTGAAGGGTTCGTCCATCAGCAGCACATCGGGTTCCACCGCGAAGGCCCGGGCTATCCCGATGCGCTGCTGCTGACCACCGGAAAGCTGGGCGGGAAATCGGTCGGCGCAGTGGCTCAGCCCGACCAGATCCAGATAGTGCTCGGCGCGCTTCTGCCAGCCCTCGCGCTCGTGCTGGACGAACCCCAGGTTGGCCATCACGGTGCGCCAGGGCAGCAGCCGCGGATCCTGGAACACGTAGCCGACGCGGGCATCGCGGGCACCCGAGCGCAACCGCACGCTTCCCGAGGTGAGGGTCTCGATGCCGGACACGATATTGAGCAGGGTGGTCTTACCGCTACCCGAGGGGCCGACGACCGAGACGAACGTCTCGCCGGAGATGGTCAGGTCGACACCGTCGATGACGCGGGTGACATTGCCGCGACGGTCGTCGACTTGGCCGATGTGACGATCGACCATCTGCTGTTACAGCTCGACGATCCGCAGCGGCTGCGCGAATTCGCCCGCGCGGTGCTCGGGCGTGCGCTCGACTATGACCGCGCCCGGCAGACCGAACTGATCCACACCGCGCGGGTGCACATCGACCTCGGCCTGGACAAACGCGCGACGGCCACCGCACTGCACCTGCATCCGAACACCGTCACGCAGCGCATCCGACGGCTCGAAGAACTGACCGGGCTGGCGCTGTCCCGGCCGCGGGATCTGCTGCAGCTCACCTCGGCGCTGACGCTGGCCCGGGTAGCCGGGCTGAGCTGACTTCAGCGCAGCCGTTCGCCATAGACCCGGGCCACCGCCAGCGTCATCAGCACCCGGCGATCGGACACCATCACCGCGCGGTATTCGTCCCAGTCCGGGTGTTCGCCGGCGGCACGTCGGTAGTAGTCGACCAACGCCTCGACCTCCGGGCCGTGCGGATCGGTGCCCGGCCGGGTCAGCGTGACCGTGCCTTCGGCGGTGGCCCACGACCAGCCGTCGGCGCTGGTCACCTCGAGTGCGGCGCGCGGATCGCGGCGCATGTTCACCGTCTTGGCGCGACCCTCGGTCATCGACACCAGGATGACGTCGGCGGCCCGGTCGTAGAACGGGGTCACCGGGGACAGTTGCGGCAGGCCGTCGGCCTTGATGGTGGCGAGCACCCCGAGTTTGGTCTGGGCCAGCAGGTCACGCGGATCGAAGGTCATACCCAGCCAACGTCGGCGCGGTGCCCGCTGATTCCTGATCAGGGGTTGCGCACGCAGTCGTAGGTCAACCGGATATCGGGGCCGAGCTCGACGACCTCGAAGGCTGCCGGGGTGATGGCCTCGAAAGTGTCCGCCGCGATCCCGAGATCAGCCCACTTGGCAGTACTGGTCCGGTCGTCGGCGAAGGTGAGCGGCACCTGCCCGCCGTCGGCCAGCAGCATGCCGTGGGTCTTGAGCGCCGTGAGCACGACCCGCTGCGACTCGGTGTAACCGGTCTCGTCAAAATCCGCCCGCAGCCGGAAGCGCACACCGAAGGGCGGAGCATCCGGATCGGAGCTCTGCGGGCCGCCGGCGTGGCTGGCCGGGTGCACGTACACATCGGCCCGGATCCGGTCGTTGGGCAGGATGAACCGGAGGGCGTGGTCGATGGACCCCGAGGCGACGTCGTCGGCCGTGGGCGTCATCGCCGCGATCGGGAAACCGCCGGCATCGGCGCCGGTGCACTGATCGCCGCGTAGGTTGACTGGGTACTGCTTTGTCAGATCCCAGATGAAAAGCCCTGCGGCTCTGAGATCTTTGCCGTCCTTGGTCGACTGATAGGTCTCGTACAGTTTCTGCCCCGCGCGGTCGACGACCAGGAGTTGGCAGTCGCCCTGGCCCTCGGTGTTACCGGACGGATCGCACTGCAGGTCCGCGGATCCCCCGATGTTGGCGTTGACCGGGACCGGTATCTGCGCCGGTACCGCGTCGCAGGCCGGGCCGCCGCCGCAATAGTCCTCAGTGCCGATCACCTGCATGCGCGGGGTGTCCGCGTCGGCGAAGAACACCGCGTTGGAGAAGTCGATCTGCAGGTTGTTGTCCGTGCCCCAGCCACCCGCGGCGCTCAGCGCGGCGATGATCGCGTCACTGCGTTCGGACCTGGGAGCGCCGGAGACGTCGGCGGTCCACGGCTGGGGTCCGGCGAAGATCCCCGAGGTGCTGGGAGCCGGTCGCGGTGTCGAATTCGGGGCCGGGGCCGTCGGGGATGCCGTCGGGGTCGGCGCGTCCGACCCGCCGGTGACCACGACCGCGGCGACGACGACGGCCACGATGACCACCAGCGCGGCCGCTGTCGCGGCGAGCACGATGCGGCGGCGCCGGGCGGGTGGTGGCGGTGGCGGGTTCTGCGGCGCCGGTGCGCGGTGCTGGGTAGCGGCGTCGGCGAACCCCGCGGGCGGGTGCGGTGTCTGTACCGGCGTCGCCACCTGCGTCGGCACCTCGGAACCGATGGCGGCGCGGGCGGCCGTGGCGAGGTCCCTGGTAGACCCGTACCGACTCTCGGGTTGTTTGGCCATGCCGGTATTGATCACCCGATCCATCTCCGGACCGAGCTGCGGGACGATCGCCGAAGGATGTGGTGGCGGCGCGAACATGTGGGCCGTCGCGATCTGCTCGAGCGTCTTTCCCCGAAAAGGTGCATGCCCGGTCAGCGCTTCGTACAACACACATGTCAGCGCGTACACGTCGGCGCGGGCATCTGCTTCTCCGGTCGCGAATCGCTCCGGCGCCATATAGGCCCAGGTACCCACCGCCGCCCCGGTCTCGGTGAGGCCCGCATCCTCGGCGGTGCGGGCGATGCCGAAGTCGATCAGGTATGCGAAATCGTCCTCGGCCACCAGGATGTTGGACGGCTTCACATCCCGGTGCACCAACCCGATCCGGTGCGCGGCAAACAACGCGAGCGCCACCTGTTCGACGATCCTGACGGCCCGCCGCGGCGGCAGCGGACCGGCCTTGAGCAGCGTTCCCAGGTCCACGCCCTCGACGAGGCGCATATCGACGAACAGCCGTCCGTTGATCTCACCGAAGTCGTGGATCGGCACCACGTGCGGATTGTTCAGGCCGGCCGCGGCGCGGGCCTCCCGACGGAAGCGCTCCTGGAATACTGCATCCCCGGCCAGATGCGGGGGTAGTAGTTTGACCGCCACCTCACGGTCGGTCACCGTGTCGTAGGCGCGCCAGACCTCACCCATGCCGCCCTGACCGAGCAACTCGACCAGCTCGTACCGCCCGAATGGTGCGCCCCCCACATGACCCTCCGAAAACCCGCAGCTGGCGAAACGATATGCCCGGAAAGCCGGTTCGCGCTCGCGGTTGGGTCAGGCCCGCGAGGCCGCTCGCACCAGCAGCCGCAGCAGCACCTGTCCGATCACCGCGAGCGGGACCTTGACGAGTGGGAACGACGCCGTCGAGCCGACGGTGTACGCGATCTTGGTGCCGGTCCCGGACGGGGTCAGCCGGACCTCGCCGGTGTACCCGGGAAACGGCGTCCCGGACAGCGCCTTGTAACCGAACACGTTCGGGGCGTCGAAGGTCGTGACCTCCTCGACGATGTCCGGGCCGGGCCCGGGGGTGCTGATGCGGCGAACGCAGCCGAGGCCATTGGGGTCCGGAGTGCCCGGTGTGCCGAGGCTGACCTTGACGCCCGGACCCCAGGTCTCCATGCCCACGTGATCGGTCAGGGTCGCCCAGACCTTGTCGATGGGGGCGTCGGTGGTGGCGTGTGCGGTGACATGCATGTGCCCATACTGCCCACCGGTTGGTAGACCCGCATACGTGACGCCGATCACGTCTGCCTATGGTGACGGTATGAGCGCCGATGCAGATCGGGTCGCCGACCTGGCCCGCCAGGTCGTGGCCGAACACGATCCGAAGCAGGTCCCGATCCCTGAGTTCCTCACCGCCAGCTACGACGCCGGCCTGTCCTGGGTCCATTTCCCGCCGGGTATGGGTGGTCTGGGTGTGTCGCGCGGGCTACAGGCCGTCGCCGACGGCATCTTGCAGGGGGCCGGCGGCCCGATGCCCTTGGGTCTCAATCCGATGGGCTACGGGATGGCCGCCCCGACGGTGCGCGAGCACGCGCAGTCCGACGAGCTCAAGAAGTTCTGGCTGCGTCCGCTGGCCAGCACCGAGGACATCTGGTGTCAGCTGTTCTCGGAGCCCGGCGCGGGATCGGATCTGGCCGGGCTGGCCACCTCGGCGGTACGCGACGGTGACGACTGGGTGATCAACGGCCAGAAGGTGTGGACCAGCCTCGCGCACCGTGCGCGCTGGGGCCTGCTGCTGGCCCGCACGAATCCCGATGTCGCCAAGCACAAGGGGCTCACCTATTTCGTGCTGGACATGCATGCGCCCGGGGTGCAGACCCGGCCGCTGCGCCAGCTGACCGGACAGGCCGAGTTCAACGAGGTCTACATCACCGATGCCCGTATCCCCGACGCGCACCGGCTCGGCGCGGTCGGCAACGGCTGGGGTGTTGCGATGACGACGCTGATGAACGAGCGTTCGGCACTCGGCGGCAGCGGCGCCAAACGGGGGTCGGGCACCATCGCCGAGGCCGTCGGATTATGGGCGTCGCGGCCGGATCTACAGACCCCGGTGTTGCGCGACCGGCTGACCCAACTGTGGTTGCGCTCGGAGGCCCAGCGGCTGACCGCGCAGCGATCGCGGGCGACGGCCACCGTCGGCGGGCCGGGTCCGGAGGGTTCGATCGGCAAGCTGGTCGGGGCGGAACTCAATCAGAACATCTACACGTGGTGTATGGATTTACTTGGGGCGGAGGGCATTCTGTACCACACCTACGCGGCCGAACGCGATGACGCCGGCGATTGGCGCGGACCGATCCAACAGCGTTTCCTGCGCAGCAAGGCCAACACCATCGAGGGCGGAACCTCGGAGGTGATGCGCAACATTCTCGGTGAGCGCATCCTGGGGCTGCCCGGGGATCTGCGCGCCGATGCCGGTATGCCGTGGAAGGAGATCCCGCGTGGCTGAATTCGAGTTCACCGGTGAGCAGGCCCAACTGCGGGCCGCGGTGCGCAAGTTCGGTACCGAGAACTTCGGTGAGGGCAAGGCCCGGGTGCAGATGGAATCCGAGCCGCGCTTCGACCGAAAGGTGTGGCAGCGCCTGGGTTCCGAGCTCGGCGTGCTCGGGCTGTCGGTTCCGGAGGACGACGGTGGGGTCGGCGGCACCCTGGTGGACCAGGCCGTCGCCGTCGAGGAACTCGGCGCCGCGCTGGCCACCGGGCCGCTGTTCGGCACGGTGTATCTGGCGATCCCGGCACTGGTCGCCGCCGCGGCGGGCCCGGCGCGCGACGAGTTGCTGGCGGCCCTGGTCGCTGGCACCCGCACCGCCGCGTTCGCGGTGCCCGACCGTGCCGGTGCGTTCGACCCGGCCGCGGTGACCGTCACCGGAACCGACACCCTCACCGGCACCATCGGCCGCGTCGTGGATGGTGACGCCGACGAACTCCTGGTCGCCGCAACGGGTCCCGACGGGGTGGCGCTCTACGCCGTCGGGACCGAAGGCGTACGACGCAGCCCCCTGGTCACGATGGACCTGACCCGCCCGCAGGCGGATATCGAACTGACCGATGCCCCGGCCCGGTTGATCGCCGGCCCGGATGAGGCGCCGCGGGTCATCACCCACGCGCTGCAGGTCGGATCGGCGTTGCTGGCCGTCGAACAGGTCGGCGCCGCACAGCATCTGCTGGATCTGTCGGTCGAGTATGCGAAGTCGCGGTTGCAGTTCGGCCGGCTCATCGGCTCGTTCCAGGCCGTCAAGCACCGACTGGCCGAGGACCTGGTGGATCTGGAGCATGCTCGGTCGGCGGCCTATCACGCGGTGTGGGCCCTGGGTGATGCCTCCGACGACCCAGCCCTGGCGACCAGCATCGCGCAGGCGGTGGCCTCGGCCGCGTTCAGTCGGATCGCCGCGGACACCATCCAGGTGCACGGCGGTATCGGTTTCACCTGGGAGCACCAGGCACATCTGTACTTCAAGCGTGCCACCACCGATGCGGCACTGCTGGGAAGTGCGGAGGCACACCGTAACCGGGTCGCCGAGCTGGTACTCGACACCGCCGAGGCCAAGGCACCACGGGTCGCGACGGGCTGACCGAATAGCAGAAAGGCCCGGCTCGCGCAAGGTCCGCCGGGAGGAACTCCCCTGGTCCGGACACCGGCCCGATGGCCGGTCCGAGCCGGGCGCGTGCTCGTGAGACTCGAGGTGTGCCCGTTTTATCCCGCCGACAACTGCTGCTCGGCCTTTCCGTGACCCCGCTCCTCTGGTCGGCAGCCTGTTCCGTCCCGGCCCAGAGCCGACCTGCCTCACCGCCGACCAGGCCGCTGCCCATCCCGGAGCTCGCTGCGTCCACCGTCGCCGCGGACGGCACCCGCCACTTCACATTGCGTGCGATGGCCGGCGAGACGGAGATGCTGCCCGGAGTGCACACTGCCACCTGGGGATTCAACGGGTCGATCCTGGGCCCGACCCTGCGCGCCCGACGCGGTGAACAGGTTTCCGTCGACGTCAGCAACGAGCTACCCGAACCGACGACGGTGCACTGGCATGGCATGCACGTGCCGGCACGGTGTGACGGTGGACCCCACCAGATGATCGACCCCGGCGCGATCTGGCAGCCGCAGTGGGAGGTCCGCCAACCCGCCGCGACCCTCTGGTATCACCCCCATCCGCACGGTGCCACCGAAAAGCACGTCTACCGGGGACTGGCGGGTCTTTTCCTCATCGAGGATGAGGAAAAGTACGGGCTCCCAAGCGAGTACGGCGTCGACGATATCCCGCTGATCATCCAGGACCGCCGATTCACCGGATCGGGCGCACTCGACGAGTCCGACCCCACCGACATCGGCCTGCTCGGCGACACCATCGTGACCAACGGCATCAACGGTGCGCACCTCCCGGTCGGCACCGAGCGGATCAGGTTCCGCATCCTCAACGGCTCCGGTGGTCGGCTCTACAATCTCGGCTTCACCGACGACCGGGTCTTCCACATCGTCGCGAGTGACGGTGGGCTGCTGTCCGCACCGGTGCCGGCGACCCGGGTCCAGCTCAGTCCGGGCGAACGAGCGGAGATCGTCGTCGACTGCGCACCCGGGGAATCTACTTTCTTACAGGCATTTCCGATCGAGCACCGAGCGGGATTGGACGCCGATGAAGCCGCTCGTTTCGGCGTCGATGACGCCTTCACCGTTCTGGCGCTGCATGTCGAGCAGAACCTGCGACCGACCAGTGCGCTGCCCGCCGCCTTGACCACCCTGCCGAACGTGGCGGATGCGGCGACCACCGTGCAGCGGGAGTTCGATCTGCAATGGTTCATGATCAACCGCAACCGGATGGACATGAACCGCATCGACTTTCACGCCACCGTCGACACCGACGAGATCTGGACCGTGCGTAACATCGACAACTGGCCGCACAACTTCCACGTGCACGACACCCAGTTCCGGATCATCGATATCGACGGTGCACCGCCGCCAGCGGAGCTCGCGGGGTACAAGGACACCGTGTACACCGCACCGGGGCAACGGATCCGGCTGGCCATACGATTCACCGACTACACAGACCCCGGACTTCCCTACATGTATCACTGCCACTTGGCATTACACGAAGATCAAGGGATGATGGGTCAGTTCCTGGTTCTCGAACCAGGCCAGTCAGAGAGTGGCCCGCCCGCCACCATGGACCATCACGCCATGCGCTGAAATCCGTAGACGGCGAGCTGAACCCGATTCTGGGCTCCGAGCTTCTCCATCAGGTTCGCGACGTGAGTCTTCACGGTGGTGACACCGAGATGCAGCCGGTCGGCGATCTCCTGATTGGACAATCCGTCGACCACCAACGGCAGGACATCTTCCTCACGCGCGGTCAACGTCACGTCGTCGCCGCGACTCGGTGTTACACCTGCCTCGACGGCCCGGGAGACCAGCCGCTGCAGCAGATGCGGCGACAGCACGAAATCACCTGCGGCCGTGCGGCGTATCGCGTCGAGTAGATCGGCGGGGTCGGTATCCTTGACCAGGAACCCTGCCGCGCCGGCCGCCAATGCCGGATAGAGATGCTCGTCATCGTCGAACGTGGTGATCACCAGCACCTTGGCCGCCGGCCGTGCTGCCATGACATGACCGGTCGCGGTGATCCCGTCGACACCGGGCATCCGCAGGTCCATCAGGATGACGTCGGGCCGAAGCTCGGACGACAACCGCACGGCCTGCGCACCGTCCGCGGCCTCGCCCACCACCTCGACGTCCGCGGTCGACTCGCACAGCATACGCAGCCCGGCCCGCACCAGACGCTGGTCGTCGGCGATCAGGACACGGGTAACCATGCCCGCACCTCCCACCGCTGGTCACCGGGTCCGGCACGAAAGGTGCCACCGGCGAGCGCTATTCGTTCGGACATACCGATGATGCCCATACCGCCTGACCGCTCGTCGGTGCCAACGCTGCCGACGCGGACCTCCACGCCGTCGTCCCGCCGACCGATCGCCAACGTGACCGGGCCGGCCGGATCGGCATGTTTCATCACGTTGGTGAGCGCCTCCTGGGTCACCCTCAACACGGTCAATCGTGCCATCGCATCGAGGTCACCGACATCGCGGTCGATATCGGCCCGCACCGTGAAGCCCGCTGCACGGGTGCGCTGTACAGCGGCGTCGATCTCGGCCCACAACGCCTCGGGTTCCACCATCGCGACCTGATGCAGGGCCGGATCACGCAGGGCGATCTGCCAGCGACGGATATCGGCCAATGCGTCCGTCGCGGTGCGGTGCACATCATCGAGCACTGCCGCCACCCGCGGATCCGCCCGGCCGATCACATGGTCGGCGACACCGGTGCGCAGCACGATGGATGCCATGTGATGCGCGACCAGATCATGGAGCTCACGTGCCATCGCGTTGCGTTCCTGCGCCCGGATACCCGACTCCGCGCCGAGCCGGAGCTGACGCTGACCACGCAGATAGAGTCCCAGCAGCACGGGAAGCCCGAAGGCCGCGATGACCGTCGTGATGTCCGCGGCACTCCACCGCTGCGCATGATCGTCCAGGGCGACACCGGCCACCAGCGCGATCAGCCAGCCGGCGGCCCCGATGGCGACGGCGCGGTTACCGTCGGTCCGGGAGATCAACTCGGCCAACGACACCGCGCCGAGATAGGGCACCAGGCCGGACAGGCCCCACGCCTGATCCGCGAACATCGGCACCGCCAGCGCGGAAACCACCAGCGACACCGCCAGCGGCCGTCGGCCGCCGAACAGGAATGCCACGGCCGCGGCACAGGCGAGCAGCCAGTAGGACCACGACACCCGGAACTCACCGGGAAAGGTGCTCACCGCCAACAGCACCGGCGTCAACAGCAGCGGCGCGCCCCGGAGCAGAAGGCGGTGCACATGATCAGGCTATCGCGCCGGCGTCCTTGAGTTCCTCGATCCGATCCCAGTCCATCCCGATCTCCATCAGCACCAGCTCGGTGTGCTCGGAGGCCTGCGGCGCGCGGGTGGTCTGCAGCGGTTCGTGATTGAACTGCACCGGCCCGCGGACCACCTTGAAGGGCTTACCGCCGTCGGACGCCTCGACCTCGACGACCATGTCGTTGGCCAGCGCCTGCTCATCGGTGCCCAGGTCGACCAGGCTCTGGAAGGGCGCCCACTGCCCGCGCATCGACTTGAGATGGGTGCGCCAGTACTCGAACGGCTTGCTGCGGATCGCCTCGGCGATCAGTTGCACACCCTCTCCTGCGTTCTGGATCAACGGCATCACCTCGGAGAACCGCGGGTCGTCGGCCAATTCCGGCAGTCCGAGATGTTCGAAGGCATCGCGGATATAGCCGGTCGGGCTGACGATGCAGAGGTTGATGATGCCGCCGTCGGAGGTGACGTAGTTGGCCATGAACGGGTTGACCGAGGTGACGTCGTCGGGCATCACCGAGCGCATGGTCTCGCCGGTCTCCATGCCCTGGGTGACGCTCGCGCCGGCGGCCCACCACGCGGTGCTCAGCAGCGAGACGTCGATCTCGGAGGTCTCGCCGGTGCGCTCCCGGTGGAACAGCGCCGCCGAGATACCGCCGGCAATGTTCATCCCGCCGATGGAGTCGCCGAAGGCCGGAATGCCCTGCGACAGGGCACCATCGAGGCGCTCCGGGGTCAGCGCATGACCGACACCGCTGCGCGTCCAGAAGGCGGTACCGTCGAATCCGCCGGTGTCGCGTTCGGGTCCCTTGTCGCCGTAGGCGCTGCCGCGGGCATAGATGATGTTCGGGTTGACGGCGCGGATGTGCTCGATGTCGAACTTGTTCTTCTGCCGCTGGGCCGGCATGTAATTGGTGAGGAACACATCGGCGGTCTTGGCGATCTCGTAGAGCACCTCCTGCCCGCCGGGGGTGGACACGTCGACACCGACGCTGCGCTTGCCCCGGTTGGGGTGCTCGATGAGGGGGTGGCGGTTCGGGTCGAGTTGGAAGCCACCCATGTTGACGAAACCGCGTTGGGTGTCGCCGCGCACCGGATGCTCGATCTTGATGACATCGGCGCCCCAGTCGGCCAGGATCGCCCCGGCCGCCGGGACGAACGTGAACTGTGCGACTTCCAGGACGCGTACGCCCTGCATGACCTTCACCATACTGCCGACCGTACCGTAACTTCGACGGTACGAGCCGGGGATGAATCCGATCGACTTTGGGCATTCACCGGATATGACAATTGGCATCATCCTGGGATCCATCCGTGAAGGCCGCGCCGGCGAGGCGGTGGCGCGCTGGGTGCACGAGCACGCTGCGCTCCGCGAGGGCACCGAGTTCGGCGTGATCGACCTCAAGGCCTTCGACATCCCGCTGCTGACCGCACCCGTGCCGCCCGCTGCCGCCGACCGGAAGTACGAGTCGGAGGACGTGCGGCGTTGGAGCCAGGCGATCGACGCCCATGACGGTTTCGTCTTCGTCACTCCCGAGTACAACCACGGCGTGCCCGGTGCGTTCAAGAATGCCGTCGACAGCCTGGGCCCCGAATGGTTCGGCAAGACGGTGGGTTTCGTCTCCTACGGCGCCGACGGCGGCGTGCGGGCCGTGGAGCAGTGGCGTCAGATCGTGGCGAACTTCCAGATGCTCGATGTGCGCGCGCAGGTGTCACTGTCGCTGTTCGGCGAGTTCGGCGAGGGCGGATTCACCCCGCAGGAGCGCCGCGCCGGCGAGCTGGCCACCCTGCTCGACCAGCTGATCACGCTGACCGATCAGGTATCGCGCACCCCGCGGTAGATCCCGCGCCGGACGATCCAGGGTTGCAGCACCCGGTCGATGGACCAGGCCGGGAACCGGAACGCCCGCCCGGTCGGCGTGAAGACCTCCAGTCCGTCGCGCTGCACACCGAGTACCGAGCCCCAGCGGCGGGTGGCCGGGGTGAAGCTGCGCAGCTTTCCCCCGCGCAGCTGCGCGCGGACATTGCGCGCGACCAGGCCGTCGGCCCGGTTGCGCGCCGAGGAGCGCAGCGCATCGGTGGCGGCGACATCACCGACGGCGAAGACCTCGGGATGACCGGGCACCTGCAAGGTGTCGGTGACGGTGACGAACCCGTCGGCGTCGAGCAGCTCGGCCGGCAACCAGCCGGTGTTCGGCCGCACCCGGCCGATCGCCCACAGCACGGCGTCGGCCTGGACATCGGGTTGACATGTGCTGAATTGCACTGGTGCGCTGGTGATCTCGTCACAGTCGAAGCCGTCGGGCACCAACGCCCGATGCCCGGGATGCAGGCTCACCCCGACCTTGCGCAGCCGCCCCTGCACCGTGTACCACACCCGCTCGTGATGTTGCGGCAACGCACGCTCACCCGGGTAGTACAGCCCGACCCCGGTATTCGGCAGCGCCCGAGCCAGATTGGCCGCCGCGCTGACCGCCGCCGCGCCGCCGCCGATGACGGCGATCGTCGAGGCACCGGCGAACCGGGCGTGGGCCGCCCGCAGGTCGGCGTCGATCTCGGCCGTGGTCTGCAGGTGCGGCCGCCGCCAGAAGCCGTTGCTGACACCGGTGGAGATGACGAGCGTGTCATACGACTCGGTGACGGACTCACCACCGACGTCCACGGCGACGGTGCGGGCGGCCAGGTCCACCCCGGTGAGGGTGCCGTGCACGGTGCGCACCCGGTCCAGCCCCCGATAGCGGTCGAAGCCGATCCAATAGTCGCGGGCCCAGTCATCCGGTCGCGACACCCGCACCCCGAGTTCCTGACCACTGACCAGCCCAGGTTTGGACGAGATGCCGACGACATCGAAATCGCGGGCCAACTTGATCGCGGTCAACAGTCCCGAATCGCCCAGACCGGCGACCACCACACGCTGCATGCCCACCTTTATGCCGCGAATCGCCGGTCACGGCACGCAAACCCGGAAAATGTGTGCAGAAAGTGGCCACTCAACGCAATACTGTAAGCCTTTCGGTAGCATCGCTGAGCATGTCCGACGCCTATTACGAGCTGCTCGACGCCGACGACCCCCATGGCGAGCGGTTCGCGGCCTCCGATCACGTGATCAGCACCTGGTCGGCCGATATGCAGAACGCCGCCCCGGTCTCGGCGCTGCTTGTTCGGGCGCTGGAACGCTGCGCCCCGCGCGCCGATGCCCGGCTGTCCCGCATCGTGGTGGATCTGCTCGGCCCGGTGCCGGTGACCGGCCCACTGTGGCTGCGCGCTGAGATCCGCAGGCCGGGTACCAAGATCGAGTTACTGTCCGCGCAGATGCTGGCCACCGGGCCGGGCGGCGCACCGCGACCGGTGGCCGAGGCGCGCGCCTGGCGGTTTCAACAGCACGACACCGCCGATCTGGCCTTCGCCGTCGAGGCACCGCTGCGCCCCCGCACCGAGGCCACACCCCGACCGGTGAATCCCGACCTGGGGCCGACCTTCGTCGACACGCTGGACTGGCACTGGCTCAACGACATCCTGCACAGCGTGCCCGCCGAGTGCTGGGTGCGGCCGAAGGTCGACCTGGTTGCCGGGGAGGTCGCCACACCGCTGCAGCGACTGTTCTGCGTCGCTGATGTCGCCAACGGCATGGGCTCACGGCTCGACGTGCGCCAGTGGACGTTCCTCAACACCGACCTCACGGTGCATCTGCACCGGCTGCCGCGCGGCGACTGGTTCGGGATCCGTGCGGTGAGCAACTACGGTGCCGACGGTGTGGGTACCTCGGTGGCCACCCTGTTCGACGAGGACGGCCCGGTGGCCGCCATGCAGCAGGCCCAATTGGTGCGCCGCCGTCCGTAGAATGGCGCAGGTGTTGTTACGCCGTATCCGCACCGAGTCCGGGCTGCAGACCGAACAGCTTGTCGGCGAAGGCCTCTGGCAACCCACCGCACCGATCGGCGGGCAGAACTTCGACCCGTCCTGGGAATCCGCCCGAGCCGACGAGCACCTGCAGCACAGTGCGAAACTGCTGCCGTTCCAAACCGTTGTCCTTCCGCGATTTCATGCTCTACGAGCGGCACAACATCGACGCCGCCCGCGGCCTGGTCAAACGCTTCCATCCCGGTTTGTTCCGGGTCACCTCGCTCTACGAACGCATCCTGGGCCGGCCGGTCCCGCAGTTCACACCGGATGCGCTGTTCTACCGGCAACCCATGTACTACATGGGTAATGCCCGAACCTTTGTCCCGACCGGGACACCGGTCAGCGCGCCGGGGTACTCGCGGGCGCTCGACTTCGAACTGGAACTCGGGTTCGTGCTGAGCGCACCACTGCTCGATGCCACCCCCGCCAAGGCGCAGGCGGCGATCGGCGCCTTCGTCCTGGTTAACGATTTCAGTGCCCGCGACGTGCAACGAGCCGAGATGGACAGCGGTTTCGGTCTGCAGAAGTCCAAACACTTCCTCAGCTCCATGTCGGACACCGCGGCCACCGCCGATGCCATCCTGCCGCGTGTCGACGCACTCACCGGCAGCGTGCAGATCAACGGCGCCACGGTGTCCACCGTGTCCAGCGCCGGCCTGCAGCACACCCTCGGCGAGGTGCTGGCCCACGCCTCACGCTCCGAACAGCTCTATCCGGGCGAGCTTTTCGCGACCGGCACGTTGCCCGGCGGATCCGGTATGGAAACCGGTCACTGGCTGAAACCGGGCGACACCCTGCGCCTCACCCTCGACGGTATCGGCGACGTCGAGCACAACATCAGGTGACCGCGTCGATCGCCTTGTAGATCCGCTGTTCGCTGACCGGTCGCGGGGTGCCCAGTTGCTGGGCCCACAGGCTGACCCGCAATTCCTCGATCTGCCAACCGATATCGACCACATCGGCGGCGGCAGCCCGGGCCGGTGACAGTGTGCGCAGCAGGTCCTCGTAGGCGTCCTCGACGGCGTGCACCCGGTCCATCCGTTCCCGGTCGGCGACCAGCCCCTGCGGCAATCGCTCCATCCGGCGTCCGATCGCCAGCAGGTATCGGGTCAGGTCGGCCAGCCGGGTCACCCCGGTGGCGGTGACGAAACCTTTGGGCAGCAGCCGATCCAGTTGGGATCGCATATCGGCGACCGCATCGGCCTGCGCAGCACTCGGTTTGTCGGGGATCGCCACCTGCGCCTCGGTGGCGGCGGCCAGCACCTTCTCGACGCGCCGGGTGACATCCATCGTGGTCGTGCCCAACGATTTCCCGATCCGTTCGACCAGCGCCTCGAAATCTGCTCGCTTCCAGATCATTTCCCGGGCAAGCGCGTCCACGGCGGCATCGGCGCAGTCCTCGATCAGCGCGGCCAGCGTGCCGTCCGGGCTGGCATTCAGCGTCAGCCGGGCCCGCATGTCCAGACCGCGCTCCACCGCCTTGACCGGTGAGGGCACCGTCAGCCGCACCAGGCGACGCAGCCCGGCCCGCATGACCGCGGACTGCTCGGTAGCCAGCGCGAACACCGCCACGTCGACACCGGCCCCGGTGTCGACAAAGGCCGGGTATCCGCGCACTGTGTGAGCGCCGCTGACCTGCTCGACTGTGCGCGGCAACTCGACCAGATCCGCGGGCCAGCCGGTCAGACGGCTGCGGGCCCAGTTCCCGGCTACGGCCTCGGCGACCGCCTTCTGCACCGGGGCGGCCAGCCGATCCTGCAGTCCGGCAAGATCTTTACCGCGTGCTACCTCGGTGCCGTCGGCCGACTCCACTGCAAAGGTGACCCGCAGGTGATCAGGCACCTTGGACAGGTCGAAGGCCTCCACCGGCACCACCACACCGCTGCGCCGACGCAACTCGCGCACCATCTCGTTCAGCAGCGATCCCGTCTCCGGATGCAGATCGGGCAGGATCGCGCGGGCGGTGTCGGGGGCCGGCACGAAGTTGCGGCGCACGTCCTTGGGCAGTGATTTGAGCAGTGCGGTCACCAGCTCCTCACGTAATGCCGGTACCTGCCAGGCGAATCCATCGCCACCGAGGCGGGTCAACACCTCGACGGGCACGTGCACCGTCACCCCGTCATCGGCGGCCCCGGGTTCGAACCGGTAGCTCAGTGGGAGGGCCAGATCGTCGGTACGCCAGGTCTCCGGGTGCTCGTCGGAATCCTCGGACCGCAGCATCTGCTCGCGGGTGAAGGTCAACAGATCGGGCGTCTTGTGCCGCTGCTTCTTCCACCATGCGTCGAAATGCCGGGCGGACACCGCTTCCGGCGGGATCCGCGCGTCGTAGAGTGCGAACAGTTCGTCATCGTCGATCAGCAGGTCGCGGCGCCGGGCCCGCTCCTCGAGTTCGGCCAGTTCGGTGCGCAGGCGCGTGTTGTCCCGGAAGAAGTGGTGCCGGGTCTGCCAGTCGCCGTCGACCAGGGCGTGCCGAATGAACAGCTCCCGTGACAGCACCGGGTCGATCTGGCCGTAGCCGATACTGCGGCGCGGCACCAGCGGCAGCCCATAGAGCGTCACCCGCTCGAAGGCCATCACCGCGCCGCGCTGGGCGTTCCAGTGCGGCTCACTGTAGGTGCGCGCCACCAGATGTCCGGCGACCCGCTCGATGGAGTCGGGGTCGATGCGGGCCGCCGTGCGGCCGAACAACCGGCTGGTCTCCACCAGGTCGGCCACCACGATCCAGCGCGGCGGTTTACGGGTCAGCACCGATCCGGGCGCGAGCACGAACTTGGTGTTGCGCGCCCCCTGATAGTCGCGGCCGTCACCCTCGCGTAACCCGATATGCGATAACAGACCTGCGGCCAGCGCGGCATGGATGCGGGCCGGGTCGGCGTCGTCACCGGACTCGCGGATACCCAGATCCCCGGCGATGCTGCGCAGCTGACCGGCCAGGTCCTGCCACTCCCGGATCCGCAGGTAGTGCAGGAACTCGTCGCGGCACATCCGGCGGAAGGCGCTGCCGGAGCGCTCCTTTCGCTGCTCGCGCAGATAGCGCCACAGATTCAGATAGGACACGAAATCTGAGTGTTCGTCGGCGAATCGGGCGTGTTTCTGCCGGGCCGCCTCCTCGCGGTCGACCGGACGTTCCCGCGGGTCGGGGATGGACAGCGCGGCCGCCAGCACCAGCACCTCACGCACGCAGTTCTCGGACTCGGCGGCCAGGATCATCCGGCCGATGCGCGGGTCCAGCGGCAGCCGCGCCAACCGTCGCCCGATCTCGGTGAGACCACCCGTGGCGTCGAAGGCGCCTAGTTCCTGTAGCAGTTGCACACCGTCCCGGATGCTGCGGGCGTCCGGCGGGTCCAGAAACGGGAAGTCCTGTACATCACCGAGTTTCAGGGCGGCCATCTGTAGGATCACCGCGGCCAGGTTGGTGCGCAGGATCTCCGGGTCGGTGTAGCGGGGCCGCGATGCGAAGTCGGGTTCGGAGTACAGCCGGATGCACACACCGGGCGCGGTGCGGCCGGACCGGCCGGCCCGCTGATCGGCCGAGGCCTGGGAGATCGGCTCGATGGGGAGTCGCTGCACCTTGGTGCGCCGGCTGTACCGGGAGATCCGCGCCGTGCCGGGATCGACGACGTACCGGATGCCAGGCACCGTCAGCGAGGTCTCGGCGACGTTGGTGGCCAACACGATCCGTCGTCCCGAACGGCCCGGGGTGAACACCTTCTGCTGTTCGGCGGTCGGGAGCCGGGCATACAGCGGCAGCACCTCGGTGTTCGGCAGCTCCTTCAAAGCCTCTGCGGTGTCCCGGATCTCGCGCTCGCCGGACAGGAACACCAGCACATCACCGGGCGGCTCGGCATCCAGCTCGCGGACCGCGTCGACGATGGCATCGGTCGGGTCGCGGATCTCCGTGCGCACGATCTCATGATCCGGATCATCGGGATCGTCTTGGTCATCAGCAAGAACCGGCACTTCCAAGGGCCGGTAACGGAGCTCGACCGGGTAGGTGCGCCCGGACACCTCCACGATGGGCGCGGCCACCCCGTTGGCCGCGAAGTGCTCCGCGAACCGTCCCGGCGCGATCGTCGCCGACGTGACGATCACCTTCAGATCCGGCCGCCGCGGCAACAGTTCACGCAGATAGCCGAGCAGGAAGTCGATGTTGAGGCTGCGTTCGTGCGCCTCGTCGAGGATCAGGGTGTCATAGCGGAGCAGCCGGCGGTCGCGCTGGATCTCGGCGAGCAGGATGCCGTCGGTCATCAGCTTGATCAGCGTGGAGTCGCTGGCCTGGTCGGTGAACCGGACCGTGTACCCCACCGTCGATCCCAGCGGGGTGCCGAGTTCGTCGGCGATGCGCTGGGCGACCGTGCGGGCGGCCAGCCGGCGCGGCTGGGTGTGCCCGATGATGCCGCGGATTCCGCGGCCGAGCTCCAGACAGATCTTGGGCAGCTGGGTGGTCTTGCCCGAACCGGTGGCACCGGCGACCACCACCACCTGGTTCTCGCCGATGGCCTTCGCGAGTTCGGCGCGGCTGTCGGTGACCGGCAGATCCGGATAGCTGATCTGGGGCACCACGGCCAGCCGGGATGCCACCAACCCCTCGGCGGCGGTGAACTGCTCGATCAGCGATTCCGGCGGGTCGCCGCGCAGACCCTTGAGCCGACGGCCCAACCGGGAGGCGTCGCGGTAGGTCAGACCGTCCAGTCGGGCGTACAACTCGCGGACGGACATTTACCCAAGGATAGGCGGTTGACCGTCACACCCGTCCGGGTGCAGGCTCGAGGTCTCGGCGCACACGGAGGCCAGCCACCATGAGCGACTACTTCAGCGACTACTTCGGGGCCCTGCTGCACGACTGTCTGCGGGCGCCCACCGCCGCGGTCCATCGCACCGATTTTGCGGATCTGTTGACCGACGACGTGCGATTACACGCCCTGCAATGCGGACGGGCCGCCCACGAGTGGGCCCGCGCCGAGGGCCACACCCCCATGACGGTCACCGCCACCCATATCGTCGCCACCGAGTTCGGCCTGATCTATGCGGCGGTGCTGACCGCCCCGGGCTGCCCGAACCGCCATTATCTCGCCACTCCGCACCGCCTGTTCGACCGCATCGCCGACCGCGTGCACGACGCGCCGCCGATGCTCGGGGCGGCCGCGGTGGACTGCCGGCTGGACCACGATCTGACCTCGATGCGGCAGTTCGAGTCCGGATTGCGCCGACTGCTCGACGACTATCCGCGCCTCGAGCTGGAACTGGCCGGCGACCAGTAGGCGAGCATCTCGGCGAACGTCTCGAACGCCGGTTTGGCCGGGCCGTAGGCGGCCTCGAAATGCACGCTCAGCGGGAAGCCCAGTGCACCGACCCCGTCGATGACGCGCTTGTACAGATCGAGCATCTCGCGGCGCTTGTCGGCCGGGTCCAGCGGCGCGATCCGGCTGACGAACTCCTGTTCGGCGGCCACCGCGGCGTTACCCGCGTCCTGGATCAGCCAGTTGATCAGGCCCATCTTGGTTTCCAGTTTGGGCACGAAGCCGAAGGACAGCAGGATCTCGGGCCGGTGCTCGGTGGTGGCCGCGAACTCGGTGAGGAAGCCGACGATGGCATCCGAGTACAGCAGCTGGGTCATGCCGTAGGTGGCGCCCTGATCGCATTTGAAGTTGAAGCGGCCCTGCTCGCCCTCGCGGGTGGGGATGAGGATCGCACCCCGGTTGGGGACCTGCTTGTCGAAGATCGACAGCGCGTCGGTCGGGGCGACACCGCCACCCTCGCCGTCCTTGAGCGTCCGGGGCACGCCGACAAACGCGATCCCGTCGAATCCGGCGCCGTTGAGCTCGGTCAGCCGGCTGCGCAGCGCGGCCTCGTCGAGGAACGAGGTCACCTGGGTGCACAGTCCGCGCACGCCGGGCAGCTCGGGCTGCAGCAGCGACCAGTACTCCAGGACGTCCATCTTCGGCTTCATCTCGACGGGCCGGTCGTCGTCCTCGTCGATCATCCCGGGGATCATCACGTGCCCGACGCCGACGCCGAACTCCGCGGACAGCTCGCGGACCTTGACCGCCTCGTCGATGGCGTACTGGCGGCCCCGTTCAACATTCGAGGGGACGAGTTCCAGCGCGATGGTGTTGAGCGGCACGTCCGTCACCCTAAGGCCATCGGCGCCGACGTGGTAAACCACCGACATGGCTGAACGCTGCGTCTTCCCCAGTGCCACCGGACCCGACCTGGCCGGGATCCTCGACCTGCCCGAGGGGCCGGTGCGCGGCTGGGGAGTGTTCTCACACGGGTTCACCCTGGGCAAGGACTCGCCGGCGGCCGCCCGGATCTGCAAACAGCTGGCCTCCGACGGTATCGGGATGCTGCGATTCGACGCGCTGGGGCTGGGCGGGTCCAAGGGCGACTGGGGTGACGGATCTTTCACCGTGAAGGTGCACGACGTCATCGAGGCCTGCAAGTTCATGGCCGACCGCGGGACACCGGCCGACCTACTGGTGGGCCACTCCTGGGGTGGCGCGGCGGCCATCGCGGCGGCCCGCGACTGCCCCGGGGTGCGGGCGGTGGTGACCGTCGCCGCGCCGTTTGATCCCACGCACGTCGAGCATCAGTACGACGCCTGCCTGGAGCAGGTGTTCGCCGAGGGCAGCGGGCAGTGGATGGTCGGCGGCAAGAACCTGACCCTCAAACGTGCCTTCGTCGAGGATGTCCGGCGGGCGGACCTGCGCGACAAGATCAAGGATCTGAAGCTGCCGCTGCTGATCCTGCACTCCCCGACCGACAACACTGTCGGTATCCAGAACGCCAGCGATATCTTCTGGACGGCCCGGCACCCCCGCAGCTTCGTCTCGCTGGAGGGGTCCGAGCATCTGTTGACCGGGCCTGGTCAGGCCAAACGGGCCGGGCGCATCATCGGCGCCTGGGCCGATGCCTACCTGAACGGCTGACGTCTCAGCCGCGACCGTGTTTGATCATGTCCTCGCGCGGGACGACCTTGACCCGCTCGCGGCCCTGTTCGGCACCGAGTGCGACCTCATGGGCGTCGAGCTTCTCCCACTCGGACCAGGTCGTGTAGTCCACCCCGTTACGCGACAGCTGTCCCAGGATGGCGTCCGGATCGGTCACCTCGGGCGGGGTGATTCCCGGCAGGTCCGCCAGCAGGCTGGCAATCGTCTCGGCCGCATCGGATTTGGTGTGTCCGATCAGCCCGATCGGGCCACGCTTGATCCACCCGGTGACGTAGGTGGCGTCGACCACCATCCAGTCCGAGTCGAGCACCCGGCCGGCATCGTTGGGCACCACACCGGCATGGTGGTCGAACGGCAGGTCGGCCAGATGCGAGGACATGTAGCCCACCGCGCGGTACACCGCCTGCACCGGCCAGTCGGCGAATTCGCCGGTGCCACGCACGGTTCCGTCGCCGATGAGCTCGGTGCGTTCGGTGCGCAGGCCCTCCACCCGGTCGTCACCCAGCACCGCGACCGGGGACTGGCACAGGTGGATGTGGATACGGTGCGGCGCGTCGGTGGACTCCTTGTCCATGTACTTCATCATGGTGTCGACGACGAGCTTGATCGACTTGGTGGAGTTGATGGCCTTCTGGCTGGCCTCGTCGATCTCGAAACCCTCCGGATGCACGATGACGTCGACGCTCGGTGAGTGCGACAGCTCACGAAACTCCATGGGCGAGAACTTGATCTGCGCCGGGCCGCGCCGGGCGAAGACGTGGATGTCGGTGGCCTGGTTCAGCGCCAGACCGGCGTAGACGTTGCCGGCGATCTCGGTGCCGAGCTGCTCGTCGGCGGGCTTGGCCAGCACGCGGGCGATGTCGAGGGCGACATTGCCCGCCCCGAGCACCGCGACCTCCTTGGCCTCGAGCGGCCAGTCGCGCGGGACGTCGGGATGGCCGTCGTACCAGGACACGAAGTCCGCCGCGCCGTAGCTGCCCGGCAGGTCGATACCCGGGATGTCCAGCGGCCGGTCGTTACGGGCCCCGGTGGAGAAGATGACGGCGTCGTAGTGGCGCCGCAGCTCGGCCAGCGAGATGTCGGTGCCGTAGTGCACATTGCCGATGAACCGGATCTCGTCGCGGGAGAGCACCCGGCGCAGCGCCTTGATGATCTCCTTGATGCGCGGATGATCGGGCGCCACGCCGTAGCGGACCAGGCCGTACGGGGCCGGCAACCGGTCGTACAGGTCGACCCTCGCATGTTCGTATTCGCCGGTCAGGATGTCGGACGCATAAATTCCGGCCGGACCTGCACCGATGACCGCTACGCGGATCTTTCGCATTAAGCACCTCACTCATGACATAGGTAAGGCGACCCTAACTTGGTACGCGGGTACCGCAAGACCTACCTCCGAGATCCCTGTCACACCGCGGCGGTGGACCGCGCCGGTAGGCGGTAGCGTCGATGCATGACCGCCATGCCCGCCGCGTTCATCGGCCATGGCAGCCC
This sequence comes from Mycobacterium sp. C31M, assembly GCF_053345865.1. Taxonomy (NCBI): domain Bacteria; kingdom Bacillati; phylum Actinomycetota; class Actinomycetes; order Mycobacteriales; family Mycobacteriaceae; genus Mycobacterium; species Mycobacterium sp. C31M. The sequence continues at coordinate 25,406 of NZ_JBKFAX010000034.1, forward strand.
GATGAACGCCCTCGACACCAACCGCTACACCGAGGCATGGCGGACCTTCGGGCAATCGGTGGCGCGTCCCCGCGCCATCCTGGTGATCAGCGCCCACTGGTACATCAATGCCACCGCCGTCACCGCGATGTCCTGGCCGCGGACCATCCACGATTTCTACGGGTTCCCGCGCGAACTGTTCGACATCCGTTATCCCGCACCGGGTCTGCCCGAGTTGGTCGAGGAGATCGCCGAGGTCGTGCAGCCCACCTGGGTGGGCGCCGACGAGGACAGCTGGGGTATCGACCACGGCGCCTGGTCGGTGTTGGTGCACGCCTTCCCCGACGCCGACATCCCGGTCGTCCAGCTGTCGATCAATGCCGAACAACCGCTGGAGTACCACCTCAAACTCGGTGCGCGGCTGGCTCCGCTGCGCGACAGCGGCATCCTGGTGCTGGGCAGCGGCAATATCGTGCACAACCTGCGGCTGATGGACTCCGGTTTCGCCGATGCCGGATTCGACTGGGCCGCACGGTTCGACGAGGAGGCCCGCCGGATTCTCACCACCACACCGGCCGAGGTGCTGACCCTGCAGGAGCATCCGGACTTCGCCGCCGCCGTGCCGACCCCGGACCATTTCATCCCGATGGTGTACTTCGCCGGGCTCGCCGGGACCCGACCGGCCACGGTGCTGGTCGACGGATACGCCTACGGATCGTTGTCGATGACGTCCTACGTGGCCTGAGCCAGGGCGACCTCGACCACCAATCCGTCGACGAACCGGTACGGCTGAGCGGCGATGAGACCCACCAGTTGCCTTCGCAGCCGCGACATCTCGGCCCTGACAGTGACCACCCGGGTCCGGTCGCCGTACAGATCGGCTGCCAGTTCGGGGGCACTGCGGCCGTCGCGGTGAGTGGCCAACAGCAGCAGGATCTCGGCGTGCCGCGGCGAGATGTCCCGGCGCCACGCGCCGGAGGATCCGGTGTATTCCAGCATCGGCTGAGCGCGTAGATCGAGGCTGAGCCGTGCAGCGGAGGTCGGCCCGTCCCCGTCGTCGACCGGGCGCACCAGCCAGCCACCCGAGAGCGGTTCCAGTTCGCAGGCGCCCAGCGCCGGAATCCAGGCCCGGCCGGCACCCGCCTTCTGCGGCAACATGATCCGGTTGTGCGGGGGTAGCGAATCGACCGCGGCCACCCACCCCTCGGGATCGACGGCCAGTGCCGGGGAGCCGAGGCGGGCCAGCATCGGTGCGGCGACCGCCCGGAGCCGGTCCAACGTTCGGGTATGCGCCTCACGCAGCTGCGATTCGGCCAACCGGGCCACCAGATCGACCAGCGCGATCGTGGTGGGGTGCACCGTCGACGCCGGCCCGGAGACGTCGACGACCCCGATCACGTGGCCGGTGCGCGGATCCCGGATCGGCGCACCGGCACACGTCCAGGCGTGGTGGCTGCGCAGGAAGTGCTCGGCCGAGAAGATCTGCACCGCGCGGCGGGACACCAGTGCCGTGCCGATCGCGTTGGTCCCGACCGCCGACTCACCCCAGTTGGCACCCTCGACGAACCCGAGTCGGTCGGCTTTGGTCAGCACCCGGGGCGTCCCAGAACGCCACAGCACCCGGCCCCGGGCATCGGCCACCACCAGGATGTTGCTGCCGTCGGCGATTACCGAATCCAGGCCCCTTGTGATGTCCTCCAACACCGTCATCAGGCCCGACGACTGCCGCAGCAAATCCAGCCCGCTACGGTCGATATCCGGCGGGTCGTGGTGTTCAGGGTCAATACCGCTGTCCAGCAACCTGTTCCAGGATTCGGCGATCACCTGTCGCGGCTTGGCCGGCGACCGCGAGCCGGCCATGGTGGCGTCATATACCTCGGACAACAGCATGGCGTACTGACGCGGGTCGTCACCGACGGCGACCGCGGGCTCTGGGGTCGAGGAGCCTGCCACGGAGTCGATTGTGCTCCCCGTCACAGCATGTGTCACGCGCACCCCTATCGGTACACCATCCCGCCGTCGATCAGCCCGGCCTGTCCGGTCATGTAGTCCGCACCCGGTCCGGCCAGGTAGGCGACAAATCCGGCGACATCCTCGGGTGTCTCCGGGCGGCCCAGCGCGATCGTGGCGGAGAACTTCTCGAAGGTCTCCCCCTCGGCCGCACCGGTCAGTTCGGCGAACCGCTTGTCGATCTCGACCCACATATCGGTACCGACCACACCCGGGCAGTATGCGTTGACGGTGATGCCGTCGGCGGCGTGTTCCTTGGCCGCGGCCTGGGTGAGTGCGCGCACCGCGAACTTGGTGGCGCTGTAGGGCCCGAGCATCGCGAAACCCTCATGCCCCGCGATGCTAGACGCGTTGATGATCTTGCCTCGTACACCGAGGTCCGTGAACTTGGCGACGGCGGCTTGGATGCCCCACAGCACCCCGTCGACGTTGATCGCCCACAGCCGGGCGAGTTGTTCCGGAGTCACCTCGGCGATCGGGCCGACCAGTGCGATGCCGGCGTTGTTCACCATGATGTCGAACCCACCGAGTGCGGTGGCGGCATGCTCGACGGCGGCGAAGACGGCGTCCCGGTCGGAGACGTCGGCGACGAACGTCGTCACCTTGGAACCGATCGCGACGATCTCGTCGGCGACGGCGGCCAGCGTATCGGCGCTGACATCGACCAGAGCCAGATCGGCGCCCTGGCCGGCCAATTCATGGGCGATACCGCGGCCGATGCCACGGCCCGCCCCGGTCACGAGGGCGACCTTGTCCAACAGTGGTGCTGGGATGACACGGGTCATACGAGTGCCTTTCACTTGGTCGGGTCGACCAGAACCTTCATCTTGGTTCCGGCGTGCAGTGCTTCGAATCCCTCGTCGACGACATCGTCGATACCGATGGCGGTCACCCACCCGGTGGTGTCGTAGGTACCGCGGGCCATCAGGTCGATGACGGCCTCGAAATCAGCTGCGGTGTAACACAATGAGCCCTGGATGCGGGACTCGTTCATCACCAGGTTCAGCAGGGGTGTGGTCAGCGGCTTCTCGTAGATCGCGACGCTGACCATCGCCTTGCGTGCCCCGACGCAGGCCAGCGCGGTCTCGACGGCGGGTGCGACGCCGGCCGCGTCGTACACCGCCCCGGCACCGTGGCCACCGGTGTGGTCGGCGATGAACTCCGGCACGGACAGGGCGGTCGGGTCCAGGGTGGATGCGCCGAGCGCTTCGATGGCGGCGCGCCGGGTCGCCGAGGGCTCGACGACGAAGACATCCTCGATTCCCTTGCCCCGCAGAGCGAACCACAGTCCGATGCCGATCGGACCGGCACCGAAGACCATCGCCGTGCGTTCCGCATCCGGGTCACCCAGGGTCGCGGCGTGATAGGCCACCGACATCGGCTCGACCAGCGCGCCCAGTTCCAGCGACACGTTGTCGGGCAATTTGTGCAGCATGTTGGTGGGCACCACGGTGTATTCGGCCATCCCGCCGTCGGACATCAGGCCGTGGAAACCGATCTGCGCGCAGATGTTGTAGGTGCCGGCTTGGCAGGGCCCGCAATGTCCGCACCGGTAGATCGGCTCGACTGCCACTCGGTCTCCTTCGGCCCAGCCGGTGACACCGTCGCCGAGGGCGGTGATGGTGCCGGAGAACTCGTGCCCCATGACCACGGGCAGCTGCTGGCCGGTCAACGGATGAGGTTCGGTGGGCACGAAGATCGGCCCCGCGTAGTACTCGTGCAGGTCGGTGCCGCAGATGCCGTTGTATCCGACGCGCACCTGCACCGTCCCGGGTGTCGGGTCCGGCACCGGGACGTCGGTCACGTCGAGTTTGTTGGGTCCGTAGTAGACAGCTGCTTTCATGCAGACGTTTCTATGTGACCTGGCTTACAGCCGAAAGGGTTGCAGGGGGTTGCAGACCTTGCGCGGGGTTGTCACACGTTGTGTGCTGGCTCACATGACTCAAACGATTGAAGCTCCCGCAGAAGTTGATTCCCCGCAGGAGCGGGTGGACACCTGGCTCGCGGCCTTCGAGACGGCGCTGGCCACCCGTGACATCGACCGGGTGGTGGCGATGTTCGCCGTCGACAGCTTCTGGCGTGACCTGGTGTCGTTCACCTGGAACATCAAGACCTTGGAAGGTCAGGGGGGCATCCGCGAGATGCTCGAAGATCGGCTGACCGGCACGGATCCGTCCCGGTTCCGGACCCGGGAAACACCCACCGAGGACGGTGGCGTCGTCTCGGCCTTCATCGAGTTCGAGACCGCGGCCGGCCGCGGCACCGGCCACCTGCGCATCCGCGGCGACGGCGGTACCGACCGGGCCTGGACACTGCTGACCGCGCTGCAGGAACTCAAGGACCACGAGGAACGCCGGGGTGCGACCCGCGTGCTCGGCGCGGTGCACGGCGACGATCCGGATCCCCGGTCCTGGGCCGAGAAGAAGGCGGCCGAGGACGCCGAACTGGGCCGGACCGTGCAGCCCTACACACTGGTGATCGGCGGCGGGCAGGGCGGTATCGCGCTCGGCGCCCGGCTGCGCCAGCTCGGGGTACCGGCCATCGTCGTCGACAAGCACGAGCGGCCCGGTGACCAGTGGCGCAAGCGGTACAAGTCGCTCTGCCTGCACGACCCGGTCTGGTACGACCATCTGCCGTATCTGCCGTTCCCGGCCAACTGGCCGGTGTTCGCACCCAAGGACAAGATCGGCGACTGGCTGGAGTTCTACACCCGCGTCATGGAGGTGCCGTACTGGTCGAAGACGACGTGCCTGTCGGCCACCTTCGACGGGGAACGGTGGACGGTCGAGGTGGACCGCGACGGTGAGCGCCTGACCCTGCACCCGACCCAGCTGGTGCTGGCCACCGGCATGTCCGGCAAGGCATTTGTGCCCGCGATCCCGGGTCAGGACGTCTTCGCGGGCGATCAGCACCACAGCTCGGCGCACCCGGGACCCGACCAGTATGTCGGCAAGAAGGCCGTCGTGATCGGATCGAACAACTCCGCGCACGATATCTGCAAGGCGCTCTACGAGAACGGCGTCGATGTGACGATGGTGCAGCGCAGCTCGACGCACATCGTGAAGTCGGACTCGCTGATGGAGATCGGTCTCGGCGCGCTGTACTCCGAGCAGGCCGTCGCCGACGGGATGACCACCGAGAAGGCCGATTTGACGTTCGCCTCACTGCCGTACCGGATCATGCACGAGTTCCAGATCCCGCTGTATGACCAGATGCGCGAGAAGGACAAGGACTTCTACGCCCGGCTGGAGGCGGCCGGCTTCGAATTGGACTGGGGCGCCGATGGTTCTGGGCTGTTCATGAAGTACCTGCGCCGCGGCTCGGGCTATTACATCGATGTCGGCGCCTGCGAACTGGTCGCCGATGGCCGCATCAAGCTGGCGCACGGCCAGGTCGACCACCTGACCGAGAATTCGGTGGTGCTGGCCGACGGCACCGAACTGCCGGCCGATGTGGTGGTCTATGCGACCGGCTACGGATCCATGAACGGCTGGGCCGCCGATCTGATGGGGCAGGATGTCGCGGATCGGGTCGGCAAGGTGTGGGGTCTTGGTAGCGACACCCCGAAGGATCCCGGCCCGTGGGAGGGCGAGCAGCGCAACATGTGGAAGCCCACCCAGCAACCCAACCTGTGGTTCCACGGCGGGAATCTGCATCAGTCACGGCACTATTCGCTGTATCTGGCGCTGCAGCTGAAGGCCCGCTACGAGGGCTTGCCGACGCCGGTGTACGGGCTGCAGGAGGTGCACCACCTGAGCTGACCCCCCTTTTTCCCGCGAGCGGGAGGTTCCCCCAGTTCGCCGGCTTCAGCAGCCGCCGTCGACGGTGCGGTCCGGGCGACCCGCATCGTCGACGGCGATGTCGACGGCTCCGGTCGACAGCACCGCCCGGATGTTCCGGGGACCGCTCCAGCCGATACCGTTCAGCGCCAACGTATCCGCGTTGACGCACCCCAGGTCGTACTCCCGGGACAGCAGGCCGGCCCTAGTGTGCAACCGCAACTCCCACACCGGATCCGGCGCGAAGGCGGCACTGCCGCTGAGCACCACCAACTCGAAGGCCCCGTCAGGCGACTCCTGCGTCGACTCGACCGTCAGCTCCGGTTGCAGTGCGGTCACGAACCATCCGGTGAAGGCGACGATCCCGGCACCGGCCAGACACAACGCGGCCCCGAGCCAGCGCGCCAGCGGCTTGCGTAGACCCAACACACAGGCCAGCGCCAGCGCGACCCCGCCCACCGCCGCGAACACGACGGGGTGAAAAAGCCACGGCCGCAGCAAATGGAAGCGGAACAGCACGAACCCACCGACCGCCGCCGCGCACAGCAGGGCCCCGGCGATCGTCAGGATGAGCGCGGTCCGTTGCTTCTGCACGGCCGCCAATCTATCGGCTCAGCCGGGTGCTACCAGACCCAGACGGACATGTCGTCGGGTGGGTAGTTCATGCACACCGCGGTGGAGGCGGCGACGACGCCTTTGTTGTTGAAGAAGATCTTGGCCCAGTTGGGCCAGTTCCAGGCGAGTTGTTCGTAGAAGGCGTTGGTGGCGGTG
>NZ_JBKFAX010000035.1:0-25174 GCF_053345865.1 Mycobacterium sp. C31M
CCTCGAACAGAATCGCCAACGGCACCACCGACAAGGGTCGGACGGGGACCGCCAAAAACGAGGTCGACCCAACACCACCTACACCGACAACGACCCACCACCGTTCTGACGCGGAGGCCGTCTCAGCCTCGACGGGCTTGTGACATAGGTCACAGTTTGCGCATTCTGACCCAGGGGGTACTTGTCCGTCCAGCAATTGAGCAGACCAGTTAGGAGCAGGACATGGCTGACAGTGGACCCGAGAACGCCGTGAGCGGCATCGTCGAGGATGTCAAGGGCAAGGCCAAGGAAGTTGCCGGCATCGTGACCGACAACGACAGCCTGCGTGAAGAGGGGCGGGCGCAGCAGGACAAGGCCGAGGCCGAGCGCAACGTCGCGAAGAAGGAGGCCCAGGCCGACGCGGCACGTGCCGCAGCCGACGCCGCCGAGGCGCGCCAGAAGACGGCAGAGAGCGCCAAGTAAACCCAGCACGGTAATACCGACGGGCCCTGTCCTATGGGACGGGGCCCGTTGACGTGTGCAGAGCCCAGCGCAAGCGGCCAAGTCACCCCGGCAACCGCATCAGGATCTCCTCCTCTTCGATGGCCGCGTACGCCGGTCGTCGGCGGCGACTCCGGAGGCCGACCCAGTCGATGACGAACATCCGTCGGCCGGCGTCGTCGCCGTAGTAGAGCGCGATGTAGAGCACACATCCGGCCAGATACATCGCCCCCAACGCCGACCAGGCGAGACCCCCGTCGAACAGCAGCACTGCCGCGGCAAGCTGGTAGCCGACGAAGAATGCCTCGGCCAGCACATAGCTCCAGTGAATCTTCACGCGGTAGCGTTTCGCCACCACCGGCCCGGCACCGGTGGATGCCGCTTTGGGTGTGCGCTCGAACTCGCCGTGCATCGCACCGAACAAACCCTCGATGACAGCACTGAACTGGTGGGCGATCATGCCGGTGTTGACGATGAGATACGGCAGGACCCGGCCCATCCGGCCCAGCAGGACCCGCGGGGTGCGCGGCTCGGCGTAGGTATGCCGGGTCTGCCAGGTGGCCATCGTCGTCAACGCGGCGGCGAACAACACCGCAGGCAGCACGTAGAACACGATCCCGACCAGCGGCCCGAGGGCACCGAACCAGTGTCCGGTGAGGATCAGCACCGGCAATGCGAGAGTCCACACCGCCCATGCCGCCCATTGCCAGGGAATGCACATGTGGTAAAGCAAGGCCATGCGGCCACCAGCAACGATGCCGCTTCGTCGAGATGGATGTAACGACTGCTGCCGGCATCCTGGGGGCCGGACTCGGTGATGGCGGATCAGATCGAGATCGTGATCGCCGTCGGCTATCACCGAAAGCCCATGTGCACAAACCCATTGCGTCAGAGTTCGATCCGTCAGCGCGGCCGCCGGGATGCTCCCGGTGGTGATGGCGACGTGGCGCGCCGGGAGAGGGTCGCCGGTGGCGGTGTCCAGAAGCAAGGTCATGGCTCCACGACTACGCACGGCACCACGTCGATCACAGGTTCTTTACGGACTGCTTACGTCGAGGCTGTCGATGCTTGCGCGCTCCTGATGCAGGTGTGACGGGCGCTACCGCCGGCCGAGTGCATCTTCGACGGCTCGGAACGACTCCAGGTCGACAAGTGTTGTGGCCGAACGCTGCAGCCCCACGACCGCATTCTGCGCGTTCTGCAGGCGGTCACCGAACAGCGCGGTCGCCGCGGAAGCGATGAATCCGGTGATGGCCAGAATCCGATACTGCATCCAGGCGTCATCCCTACCGATCACCGGCCCGTCCCCCGCCGACAGCGCGGCGAGATACAGATTCAGCAGCTCGCGTTCATTCGCCCGCCGAACATCGGTGTCGATGCAGGCCATGAAGTACGCGACGTCCTTGAGCGCCGAGCCCATACTGCTCACCTGCCAGTCCAACAGCAACGCCGTGTCCGTGCGAAAGGCGACATTGCCCTGATGACTGTCGTTGTGCAGCAGGGTCTGATCGAACGAGTTGAACAGTCCGTCGAGTTGCCCGGCGTGGGTGCGCAATAGATGCAGATCGTCGACGAATGCCGACGGCAGATGCGCCGCCACGGCCCGCGGCGCCCCGCCGAGGTGTCGGCACAGCAGTGGCGTTCCGATGCGGGAAAAGCTTTTGGCCGGCAGGTATTCGTCACCCGGCGATCGCCCCCAGAACGCGCGATGCAGCCGGGCCATCGCCTCGATCGCCAGCGCAGCCCTGTCTCCGGAGATGTGCTCGGCGACCTCCAGGAAGTCGAAGCCGTCATCCGTCAGATCGGGCAACGCCAAGGTCGACCGGCCGGTGATCGGATGCCATCGGGCAGCCAGTGCGGCGGGCGCGCAGCCTGACCGATCAGCGACGTCACGATAGAACCGCACCTCGTTCTCGCACAGCTTGGCCGCCAGGTTGAATGTCCGGGCGGCGACCCTGGTCGGGGTGTGTTTCACGAACACCGACGTGGACGTGCCCTCGTGGTGAATGCGCAGCCGTACCCGCATCGAGGTGCCATGGTCGAGATCGGTCACCTCACACCCGGTGACGGCGCCCGCCGGCAGCCCCAACATCGCCGCCAGCCAGTCGACGTCGAGGTCGGCAGGCGAACGCGCGGCGATCCCGCTGGGAAGTATCAGATCGGCAAGACCCTGCACCGGCGCCGCGATGACTGACCGCAGTGGAGCCAACCGGCTGAAGGTCATCACAACACCGGGCTGAGCGCCGGAACCGGTGCCGTCAGCACCGCAGCCAGCACGGCGACGATCTCCTCGGGACTGCTCACCACATCACCGCCGGCGTCGACATCGCGCTCCCGCTCGGCCAGTAGCGCGAACATCGTGGCGCCGATCGCGTTGACCCGCCGGCGGCGCGCCGACGGATCGGCCGTCGGGATGGCACGGGCCAGGCCGTCGAGGATCTGCGGCCAGATCTCGCCCTGCGCTCTGTTGATCTCACCGGGCAACTGGACCGAGGCGGCCTGCAGGAACCGCGCGTAGTGGCGGCTGTCCACGGCGATCAGCGGCACCACCATGACGCGCAGCAGCGTGGCCACATCACTGCGGGCGCCGTCGTCGAGCGTCGCCCACATCAGGGCACGCTCTTGTTCCATCGGCTCCAACCGTCGGGCCACCACCGCCGCGATGAGCTCCGACCTGCCCCGGAAGTGATAGTTGACCGCCGAGTTGTTGCGTTGACCGGCAGCGACGGCGATATCGCGCAGCGGGACCTGCACCCCACGCTCGGCGATCAGGCGCTCGGCCGCGTCGAGCAGCTCAATCCTGGCAATTTCTCCACGGCTCACGGGACGATCATAGAAACCGCGAACGATTTAAGCTAAGTTCCTTAATTACCGACACCCGGCCGAAAGGATGCCCGATGTCCGCACCGCAGGATGTCCGCGAGATCGACACCGGCACGCCGATGCAGCGCTTCGCCCGGGGTTGGCACTGCCTCGGCCTGGCCGAGGACTTCCGCGACGGGCAACCGCACGGCATAACGGTGTTCGGCACCAAGCTGGTGGTGTTCGCCGACGAAAACAACGAACTGCATGTGCTTGACGGCTACTGCCGGCACATGGGTGGTGACCTGTCCCAGGGGTCGGTCAAGGGCGACTCGGTGGCGTGCCCCTTTCACGACTGGCGCTGGCAGGGTTCATCCGGGCGCTGCTCGCTGGTGCCGTATGCCAAACGCACACCCCGACTCGCGCGCACCCGAAAGTGGTTGTGCGGAGAGGTCAACGGTCAACTGCTGGTCTGGCACGACCCCGAGGGCTCACAACCACCCGCGGAGATCTTCCCACCGACCATCGAGGGTTACGACGACGGGAAATGGTCGGCATGGTCCTGGAATTCGATCCTGATCGAGGGCGCACACTGCCGCGAGATCGTCGACAACAACGTCGACATGTCGCACTTCTTCTACATCCACCACGCCTATCCGACGTACTTCAAGAACGTCATCGAGGGCCACACGGCATCGCAGTACATGGAGTCCAAGGCGCGACCCGATACCACCGCGAATTACGGAAAGCTCTGGGAGGGTGCGAAACTACGCTCGGAGGCGACCTACTTCGGCCCGGCTTACATGATCAACTGGCTGCACAACGACGTCGCACCGGATTTCACCCTCGAAGTCGCGCTGATCAACTGCCACTATCCGGTCACCCACGATTCGTTCGTCCTGCAGTGGGGTGTGGCCGTCCAGGAGATACCCGGCCTGCCCGCCGACAAGGCGGCCAAACTCGCCGCCACCATGAGCAAGTCGTTCGGCGAGGGCTTCCTGGAAGATGTCGAGATCTGGAAGCACAAGACCCGCATCGAAAATCCGCTGCTCACCGAGGAAGACGGCGCGGTCTATCAACACCGCCGGTGGTATGAACAGTTCTACGTCGACGCCGCCGCGGTCAGCACCGATATGACCGACCGATTCGAGCTGGAGATCGACACCGACCACGCCAACGTCATCTGGGAAGCCGAGGTCGCCGAAAACCTGGCCACGCTTCAAGCTTGATCTGACGTCACCCGCTCGTGCGCGGTCAGCAGATATCGTCGAAGACGGTACGCGCCGGCAGGGAATCCCCGCCTGCGATGGCGGCGATGTCGCCCATGATCCGCTCCACCGGTACGCGCAACTTGACGTTTGTTTCCTGAGAGCGCCATTTGAGCACCGCGAATGCCACGTTCGCGTCGACACCGTAGACAAGTTGCAAGATGCCTTTCACCTGTTCGATGACGGCCCGATTGTCGGCGATCTCGGACACCGCTTCGGTGATGGCGACATCACGCGCCCGGTCGTCGGGTGTGACATCGATCTAGAAGCCCTGCGCGCCCAGTACATCGCCGGCAGCATCGCGCAGCGGCTCGCCGATCATCATCACTTCCCGGATGTCGTTGTGCACATGGATGATCCGATACCGGATGTTGAACGACGCTTCATCCGCTCGCAAACGGTCAAGGGCCCCGAGGCTCGTCGCCGAAGAAGTAGCGATAGCGACCGACCCGCTGCGGCGCGTGATCGCGCTGGCCGTTTCCCGACATGGCTGTCTTTACGCCCGAAGGACAGAGCGACACGTGCAAAAGGGGGCGGTCGCCACGGCTGCACAGCGCAGCCGTGGCGACCGGCAGCGACTAGCTGGAGTCGGCGCTCGCCGACTCGATCGTGCGGGCAGAGCCCGCGTGACTGACGTCGATTCGGCGCGGCTTGGCGCGTTCGGCGAGTGGAATGCTCACCGTCAGAACACCGTTCTCGTACGTCGCCGAGATGCGGGAACTGTCGATACCGTCACCGAGGGACAGCTGGCGGCGATAGGTGCCGGAGAACCGCTCATTGGTCAACCACTGCACCGCATCGTCGGACCGCGCGCTGCGGTGCGCGGTCAGGGTCATCGTCCCGTTGTCGACGCTGACGTCCACCGACCCGGGGTCCACACCGGGCAGATCGGCAGTGAGCACGTAATGATCATCGACCTTGTACAGGTCCATCGGCATGAATCGCGGCACACGGCCGGGGCCGACCTGGTTTGCGAGTTCTCGGGTCACTGCATCACCGAAAGGATCAAAACGAAGCACAGTAATCCACCTCCTCGTCGCTCATGGAGCCCGCCACCCGGCGGGCGACCAATCACTGTGCGAGGAAGAAATTAGCACTCGAGACCACGGAGTGCCAAGAGTCAGTTCTGTCCAATTTGCGAAATCTTGGACACGGCGTTCGCCCGACGCTAGCTCAGCGGCACCGCTGAATCTGCCACCGCCGCTGACGGTTTCGGCATCTCGTCGATCAGGATCGCACTCGCCGGGGCGCTGGGACCGACTGCGGCCAGGGCGGTGTCGACGGTCGTGTGCACGGCAATCTGGCTGTCCAGGCCGATCATCGCCATCGGGCGACGGGTCCTTGGCCCGTCGGCCACGACCGCGAAGGCGATACGTCCCCGCAGCGAGGTGTTCGCGCCGACCAGGACGCTCATGCCCCGCGCCGCCAGGAAGTCCAGGCCGGACAGGTTGATGACGATCGCCGTGGGATTGGCTTTCAGCGCATCAGCGATACGCCGCTCGAGAATGACAGCGGTTGTCAGATCGAGGTTTCCCGAGCAGTCCATGACGACCGTATCGCCGAGCCAGCGCTCGAGAACCGTACAAGTCGGAGGTGTGAACAAGGTGCGTTGATCGGTCATGATGACCTCACAGACCACAATATTGTAGGGCGCGATGGCTCGCAGGCTGTGTCTCAACCGTGAGCAAGAAGCCGGATGACGTCAGCCTACGCGACATGGGTGTTTCACACACGACCTTGGCGCCCATCGCAGCTCAGAGCGTGATCCGGCGACCTGTCGGTACCGTCGGTGTCAACAAAATGTTCAAGATCGAGGTGCCATGACCGACAATCCGGCCGAAGTCGTCGAAGAAATCGCCCATCCACCCCGCCGTGGGACCCGATGGCGCCGCCTGGCGATCGTGACCGCCGTGCTCGCCCTGCTGTTCGGGGTGCCCTGGTGGACGCTGGTGGTCGCCGGCGGTTGGCCGGTGCCGGTGGTGGTGGTCGGGACACTGTTGTTCGCCGCCGGATTGATCGCCCTGCCGGTGCTGATGTTCACCGGCCACGGCAAACACCGCGATATCCCGTCGGCGTTCGGTGATGTGTTGCTCGGCACGATGTGGGTGCTGTTCGTCTGGTCGGTGCTCGGCAATGTCGCGCGCCTGGTGCTGCTGGCGGCCGGCGTCGAGGACCCGCTGCGGTCCCGACTGGTCGCCGTCGGCGTGGTGGTGGTGTCCGCCGCGCTGCTCGGGTGGGGGCATTTCGAGGCGATGCGGCTGCCACGGACCAGAGAGGTCGAGGTGCGGATGCCCCGACTCGGCCGCGGGCTGGACGGCCTGCGGATCGCCATGATCACCGACACCCATTACGGCCCGATCAATCGGGCGCGTTGGTCGCAGCAGGTGGTGGATCGGATCAACGAGCTCGACAGCGACATCGTCTGCCACGTCGGCGATATCGCCGACGGTACCGTGCCGGTGCGCCTGACCCAGGCCGCGCCGCTGGCCTCGGTGCGCGCGACGACGCGGGTGTACGTCACCGGCAACCATGAGTACTACTCCGAGGCGCAGGGCTGGCTGGACTATATGGAGAGCATCGGCTGGGACGCGCTGCACAACCGGCACCTGACCGTGCAACGCGGCGGCGACACGCTGATCGTCGCCGGAGTGGACGACGACACCGCAGCAGGTTCCGGCACACACGGCCACGGCCAGGATCTGGCCACCGCGCTGACCGGTGCCGATCCGTCGCTGCCGGTACTGCTGCTGGCGCATCAGCCCAAGCAGGTGCGGCATGCCGTCGCGGCCGGGGTGGACCTGCAGATCTCCGGGCACACCCACGGTGGCCAGATCTGGCCGTTCAATTACCTTGTCCGCCTGGATCAGCCGGTGGTGCAGGGTCTCAGCGCACACGGCGCGCGCACCCAGCTCTACACCAGTCGGGGCACCGGCTACTGGGGTCCGCCGTTCCGGGTGTTCGCACCGAGTGAGATCACGGTGCTGACGTTGCGCTCAACGGATCCAGCTGCTCGGCAGTGAGATCGTCGGCGGCAGTCGACACACTGAGCGCCGCCCACTTCTCGTCATCGGCGAGCAGCTCGCGGCCGGCCGCGGTCGCGTACCGGTAGGCGTCCGGGCCGACGAGTAGCCGGGCCGGCGGCTCGGCCATGGTGATGATGTCGAGGACCAATGTCGCCACCTTGGCCGGGTCGCTGGCCACCAGATTTCCGGTGCGGCTCATGGCCGCCGCGGTGCCGACGGTCTCGGCGTATTCCTGGCGCACCGGGTCGATGCGCATCGAGGAACCCGCCCAGTCGGTGCGGATACCGCCGGGTTCCAGAACAGTGACCTTGATGCCCAGCGGGGCAACCTCTTTCGCCAGAACCCCGGAGAATCCGGTGACCGCCCACTTGGCGGACTGGTAGGCGGCAAGGCCTGGCCGGGTCAATCGGCCACCGGCAGAGGAGATCTGGATGATGTGGCCGGACCGCTGGGTGCGCATTATCGGCAGCACCGCGCGGGTCAGCCGGACGACACCCAGGAAGTTGGTGTCCAACTGTGTGGTGAAATCGGCGAAGTCGATATCTTCGATGGCCGCCATGTTCGCGTAGCCGGCGTTGTTGACCAGGACGTCGAGTCGTCCGAAGCGTTGCACCGCGGTGTCGATTGCGACGCGGACATGCTCGTCGTCGGTGACGTCGAGTTCGACGGCGACCAGCGTATCCGGGTAGGCAGTCTCGAGATCCGCCAGCGCCGAGGTGGATCGGGCTCCGGCCACCACGCGGTGCCCGGCGGCCAGGGCAGCGGTGACGATGTTGCGGCCGAGGCCACGGGAGGCACCCGAGACCAGCAGGACCAGGGATGTGTCGGACATGATTCCTTCTTTCGTTGTGGTGATGGGTTTTTCAGGAGACGGTGCGGACGACGACGCCGTCGACACGGAGGTCGGCACCGCTGATGTAATCGGCGTGGCGGCTCGCCAGAAAGGTGACGGCTGCGGCGATCTCGTCGGGGCGGCCGACGCGGCCGGTTGTAACGCGAGTCCGCCGCCGATCTGGATGACGCGCCCCCAACCGCGGCGGCACATGCCGGGTACCAGGTGCGCGATCATCCGTACTCCGGAGACGACGTTGACCTGGTAGATCCGCAGCCACTGGTCGGCGGCGGTCTGTGACCAGGACAACCCGTCGTAGTAGCCGGCGTTGTTGACCAGGATGTCGACATCGCCGGCCTGTACGGCGACGGCTGCGGTCCGGTGCTCGAACCGCTGACCAGCGCGCGCCGGCCGTTCAGGCCCATATCCATGGCATTTCTCCATATCTACACTCGTATACTTACCTTCATGTCTACGAATGTAGATTCGCGCCCGGTTGTTCCCTAGCCTCGACGTATGCCGCCACCACCACGACGCCGAGACGCGGCCGCGACCCGCGCGGCGATCCTGGAATCGGCCATCGGCCACTTCGCCCGCGCCGGGTACGACGGTGTCGGCGTCCGCGAGATCGCCCACGATGCCGGGGTGACGGCCATGCTGGTCAACCGCTATTTCGGGTCGAAGGAAGAGCTGTTCAGCGAGGCGGTCGAGGTCTCGTTCGCCACCCCGGTATTCGTGGCCGAGGATTCGTCGGCACTGATCGCCGACATCGCGGCGACGCTGGTGGCACAAACGGATCCGGCGGGCGCCGACGCCCCGCAACCGTTCCTGATCCTGCTGCGGTCGGCGGCCAACCCACGAGCCACCGACATCGTCCGTGCCGCCATCGAGCGTCACGTCGGCGCGCGACTGACCCGCCGGCTGCCCGAACCCGCGGGACAACTTCGCGGCGAGCTCCTGCTCTCGGTCATCGCCGGCGTGCTGCTCATGCGCCGCGTGATGGCGATGCCGGCGCTCGACGCGGCCGATCCCGTGGAGTTGCAGGCGCTGTTGGAGGCCACATTGAGCGCGACAATCGAACCAAAATCGACTGGCCTGTAGCCAAACTCACACCGCGAAACTTGCGTTACACAGAATTAACACGGACCATCGAGACGTTGCACAGTTCGGTGATCCCAACTGTGACACCAGTTTTGAAGCACACGCCTTGTGACCCAGGGCACTTTCTAGGAGTGAGAAGAATGTCTTTCGCGCAGTTTCGTTCAGATATGAAGCGAGCCAACAGTCGGCGCCGCCTCTACGCGCGGATCAACGCCATGCCCGACTCGACGGTTCGTGAGGAACTGATCGCCGTCGCGCAGCGCTACGAGTTCGGCGAGTCCGCCCCGCGCTGACCCGTCAGTCCCACGGATCGGCATACCGGCGTTCGGCCGGTAGCCAACCGAACGGATCTGCGGCAGCACTGCGATATTCCAGGCTGACGTTCCCGCGATAGCCGGCATCGGCCAGGTGCGCGAGGTGTGACGCGAAATCGACGGCACCCGTACCCGGTTCGCCGCGGCCCGGGGCATCGGCGACCTGCACATGTCCGATCCGGGCGGCATGGGTATCGATGACTCCGGCCAGATCGTCACCGTTGACTGTCAGGTGATACAGATCGGCCAGCAGACGGAGCGTGCCGCCGCCGACCCGGTCGATCACCGCGACAACATCGTTGGCGGTGCGCAACGGATACTGTTCGACACCACTGAGCGGTTCAAGCAGGATCACCGCGCCGATGCGTTCGGCGAGCGCATCCAGGTGGGCAAGATTCTCGGTGGCGGTGTCGTCCTGGGCGCCGGAACCGACGCCAGCGATGCGGTTGCCGTAGAGCGCGTTGAACGCCTTGGTCCCCAGCCGGTCCGCGATGCCGAACAACACATCGGCACTGTCCCGGAACTCGGCGCGGCGGGCCGGATCCGACAGCAGTCCACGCTCCCCCGCCGCCATGTCGCCGCCGGCGAAATTGAGCGTTGTCAGTTTCACCCCAGCAGCGTCGATGGCCGCGGTGAAGGCATCGACTTCGGTATCGTTCGGCACCGACTCGAGGAACGGCCACCAGAATTCGACGGCTTCGAAGCCCGCGTCGTGCGCGGCCTGGGGGCGGGCGAGCAGCGGCAGGTCGGTCAACAGCATCGAGCAGTTGACGACGTAATGAGCCGGCATGTCAGCCGCGCCCCGCATACGGCATGGCGCGCGCCATCACCGTGATCGTGGACACCGACACGTCCACCGGCAGATCGATGATCGTGGCCATGGTGTCGGCGACGTGCTTCACATCGAAGGACGGTTCGGTGAACCCGTGTGTCATCTCGGTGGCCGCATTTCCGATGTCGATCTGGGTGACCGCGATGTCGAGGTCGCGCAGATCCAGCATCATCGACGCGGTCAGTCCGCTGACCGCGTTCTTGGTGACCGCGTAGGCGAGGCTGTTCGGCCGCGGCCGGTGGGCGGCGATCGACCCGTTGTTGATGATCCGTCCGCCGCGCGGTGCCTGGGCGATCATGGCGCGCGCCGCGGCGCGCGCGCAGAACATCATCCCGTCGACGTTCGTGCGCCACACGGTGTGCCAGTGCTCGTCGTCGACGTCGAGAATCGAGGCGCTCGGGCCGAACATGCCGGCGTTGTTGAACAGCACGTCGACACGACCGAACTGCTCGACGGTCCGGTCGAACAGCGCCTGCACCGAGGCCGGGTCGGTGACGTCGGTGGGCACGGTCAGCGCGTTCGGGTGTTCCTGCGCGGTCTCGGCCAGCGGTTCGGGGCGGCGACCGGCGAGGACCACCCGGTGGCCGGCAGAGAGCAGTCGTCGTGCCGCCGCGCGGCCGATGCCGCTGCCGGCTCCGGTGATGACGACAACTTTCGCGACCGTGGTGTCCATGGCGCTGATTCTGCACTGCGGATCGACAGCAACACCGTTTGCCGCTCCGTCGGCTCGGGTAGCTCTCCGTCATGGCTGAATCAAAGGTTCGTTCGGAGACCAGCACGGTGCTGAACTGGGTGCTGGCGGTCGGCACGGCGGTCGGCGCCGCGGCCCTGGTCATCCTGGCCTACGGCAAGACCATGGGTGCCGCCGCGTGCACCACCGACACCTGCGAGGTGCCGTCCGAGGGGTTGTTCACCGTGCTGCTGTACGGACCACCCATCGTCGCGGTTGCGGCCATCGTCACGTCCATCTTCACCGCGCGCAAGTCCAAGGGCATTCTGGTACCGGCGGTGGCCTGGTTGCTGCTGGCCGTGGCGCTGCTGCTGTTGTTCACCTCGTTCGGCAGGTGAGCGACTCAGCTATCGGCTGCCCGAGGACAGCCGCCGCCGCGCGGGACCCGGACGCCGTATCCGCTCGGGCGGTCGACCGCCTTTGACTGCGGCCGCATCCAACGCGGCCGCAGTCACCGGCGGACCGCAGAAGAATCCCTGCATCACATCGCAGTCCAACTCGGCAAGCCTGCGGACCGTCGTCTGGTTCTCCACCCCTTCGGCGACGCAGGTGACGCCGAGGGTGTGGCACAGGCCGATCATCGCGGCCACGATGGACTCGGCACGGGGATCGGTGGTCATCGGGGCGATCAGTTGCCGGTCGAGTTTCACCTCGTCGATGGGCAATTGCCGCAGGTAGTTCAGGCCCGCGTAGCCGCTGCCGAAATCGTCGATCGACACCCGGGTTCCCATGCTGCGCAGTCGGTGCAACACCTCGCGCGCGGTGGGCTCGTTGGCCAGCATCACGTCCTCGGTGATCTCGACCGTCAGGGCGCTGCCGTCGAGCCCGCCCCGTCCGAGGATCTCGGCCAGATGCTCGGGTAACCGCGGATCGCCCAGCGACGGCGGGAACAGGTTGATCGCGATCGGTAGGTGCACCCCATTATCCCGCCATTGCGCGACATCGCGCACGGCAGTGCGCAGGACCTCGTCGGTCAACTCGCCCATCAGATCGTTATGTCGGGCGACCGGGAGGAACTCGTCGGGTCGGACCATGCCGCGTTGCGGATGATGCCAGCGGACAAGGGTTTCGACGGCCAGCATCTTGCCGGAGGTCACACCGAACTGCGGTTGGTACACCACACCCAGCTCGCCGTTGACCAACGCCTGGCGCAGTTGGTCGGCGAATTGCAGTGTCCTGTTGCGGCTTCGGCGTGGAATGAAGCGGTCGGCACGCAGAGCGTCCGGTTCGGCGCGCTCCATCTCCGCGGCGAAGTGTCGCACTCCCCCGCCGTTGCGTTTGGCCGAATACATCGCCAGATCAGCGTGTTTGAGCAAGACATCGGCAGTGACCGGCAGTGTGTCGCCGGCGGCCGTCGCCACCCCGATGCTGGGCCGGGCCAGCACGTGATGGCCGTCGACGGGAAATGGATCGTCGAAACTGCTGAAGACCCGCTGGGCGAGCGCGTACGGCGACCCCGGCTCATCGGAGCCCACGATCGCGAACTCGTCGCCGCCGAGCCGGGCCACCATCTGATCAGTCCGTACACACCCGCGGAGCCGTTCGGATACCGCGACCAGCAGCGCATCCCCGGCGACGTGCCCGAGCGAGTCGTTGACCGATTTGAAATCGTCGAGATCGAGCACCAGCAGCACGATCTCACCGCTGTGTCGGCGAGCCAAATCGTCGGACAGCCGGCCATGCAGAGTCGCCCAGTTCGCCAAGCCGGTCAACGGGTCCCGGGACACCCGATCGGACAGAGACGCCAAGAGGCGGCGGTTCTCGTCGGCCACCACGAACTGACGGCCCGCGACGGCGACGCAGACCAGCAGGGCGGCCACCATCAGCGGCGCCGACGAACGGGTCTGCACCACGGTGACGACTGCCCCGACGAGCGGCACGTACGGCAGCCAGAAGGCAAGGCGCGACGGGACAAACGGTGCTTCGGCCGCGTGATGGTGCCGGCTCTCGCCGACCGCTGCGGCGACGCCGAGCATCAGCAGGCCGCCCACCCACGCGATATCGACCGGTCCGCCGCTGCGGTAACGACCGCTGACGTCGAGTAGCGCGAAGGCGGCATCGGCCACCGCGAGTAGGCTCATGCCCAGCGCGACGGAGGTCAGCACGCCGCGCTGCCCGGTCGGTGCCGAAGCCAGGATCAGCAGCGCCACGGTCAGCAACAGCACGTCGGCGAACGGGTACGTCACCGCCAGCGCGACCGCGAACCGGCTGCCCTCGCTGTCGCCGAACACCGTCGCCAGACCCGCCGACCACACGATGACGAACAGAGACCCGGCAACGATCATCCCGTCAAAGGTCAATCGGATGAACTGATGGGCCGAGGTCGGCGGCAGCCGCACCAGTGCCACGCAGGCGAAGACATAGAACAGCAGGTAACCGGCGTCGGCGGGCGACGGGAAAGGGGCAGTGTCGAGCACCAGGGTGTGCGCCGCCCAGACGATGTCGCCGAGGACCCAGCATCCGAGCGCCAGCGTCAGCATCCCCCACGCGCGGCGCCGGCGCCCTCGGCAGCGTCGGAAGGCGACGGCGGTACAGCCGGCAGCCAGCATTCCGGCCACGATCGAGCCCAGGTCACTGACCGCACCGACCACGGTCGGCCCACCCCAACCGCAGGTCAGCCAGGTAGCAAAGACCACAAAGAGCACGCAAGCGGTCGCCACCATGCAGCGCGCTGTCCGTGACATCGCCCTCCGCCCCCGGGACCAGCAGTTTCAGCAACTGCTGATGAGCAATTCACCTGAACATACGTCAATTCAGCAAAGTGGTAAAGCACGCGATTGCCATGTCAACGATGTGTCGGGGCATCGTCGGGTTCTGTATCGGCCGCCGGCGCAGGATCGGCCCCGTCCTTGTCCGCACTGTCAGGGTGGTCGAAGCTGACGTCGACCCGTTGGAAGCCCTTGGCCTGTTGTGCCTCGGCCTGGCCCGCGTACATCCGGCGGTCGGCGACGGTCAGGTCGACGTTGTCGGTGAAGGGTGTCAGCAACGCCCGCGGGTGCAGGCGATCGACCCGGACCGCGTTGATCTCGGCGCACACCAACAGCGATGTCGCCACCAAGTAGAGGAAGGCCAGCAGACCCAGCACGATGGCGAACACACTGTTGGTCACGCTCGCCGAGGCGACGACGCGCGAGACATAAGCCGTACCGAACCATTGCAACAACTGCCACAACGCGGCCGCGAGTAGGGCGCCGGGCAGCACCTGCGCAGTCGTCAGTGAGCGCACCGTGGTGACCCGGAACGCGGCGACGCAGACCGCGGTGTTCAGCGCGAAGGACGCGATGACGACACCGGTGGTTCCGAGGAAGCCGAGGTTCGACCAGGACCGGCCGATGGCGGTCAGCACCGTCGTCGCGATGAGCGCCGAGCCGAGCACGACCAGCAGGGTCAGGCTGTGCAGGCGGGCCTTCAAGGGATCCGGCCGCACAAAGCGCGGCACCGCCCAGATGGTGTCCATCGCGTTCTGCACGGCGTTGCCGACACCGAGCCCGCCGTAGAGAGCACCGGCGATACCGATCACCACCGCGGCAGTGCCACCGCTGAGTGCACTCGGTTCGCTGAGCTGATCGCCCAGCAGCGGGAACTGACTGATGGCCGAGTCGACGATCTGCTCGCGCCAGTCGGGCCGGTCGCGCAACACCACACCGAGTGCGGTGGTCAGCAGCAACAGCAGCGGGAACAGCGAGACGAAGGCGTAGTAGGTGATCAGCGCTGCCAGGTAATTGGCCTGGTCATCGATGTACTTGTAGACGACCGCGATGGCGAAGCCCACGGCACGGCTGCGCTGCTGCGCGCGATCGAGCCACTTCAGCATCGCCACCTCCACCCCTGGCGCGGCGCGGTGCCGCCGGGTGGGGGTACCCATTTCGCGCGGTGTTCACGACAGGGCCGGCGTGGACGGTCGATCCGTCCGAGGTGCCAGCCGTCTGCCATCGTGTGGTGATGCCCGACCCGCGCGAAGGTATTTCTGTCGAGGACCTCGCACGTGACCTCGACACCACCGGCGCGCGCACCGTCCTGATCGATGGCCGCTCCGGATCGGGAAAGTCCACGCTGGCCGGTGAACTGTGCGCGCTGTGGCGCGACAGCGTCGTCGTGCATCTGGACGATATCTACCCGGGCTGGGACGGCCTGGCGTGGGCGGTCGAGCATGTCAACACCGAACTGCTCGCGCCACGCGCCCAGCGCCGACCGGGCCGCTGGCGACGCTGGGACTGGGCCACCGCAGCACCTGCCGACTGGCACACCATCGACCCGGACCAACGGCTCATCGTCGAAGGTGCGGGCGCCCTGACCCCGGATGGCCGGCAGCTGGCCGATCTCGGCATCTGGGTGGAAGCCGACGACCAGATCCGCAAACAGCGCGCCCTGAGCCGTGACGGCGAGACCTACGCACCGCACTGGGATCGGTGGGCCGCACAGGAAACCGAACACAGCAGCCGGCACCGACCGCGAGCCATTGCCGATTACCTGATGAACGAGGGCACCGACGGGACCGCTCGCAGCTTGACCAGGCGATAACCCCGCCTGGCGTCGCCACCCCGGTTCGCGGTAGCTTGGCTGAGCACAACCACACGGGAGCACACACCGAGTGTGCTGAGAGGACGGCTGACGGCCGTCGACCGTACGAACCTGACCGGGTAATGCCGGCGTAGGGAGACAATCGTGAACTCAACAATCCGCCCCGTCATGCGCTGGCGCGTCGTCGACATCGTGGTCGCCAGTGTGCTCGCCGTGGCCGCCGGACTGGTCTTCGTCATCTGGAACGTCGCGTCCAACCCGATCTCCGAGCCGCTGTCTGCGGTCCTGCCGGGGCTGCAGGCGCTCGCCGGTGGCGGCTGGTTGTTCGCCGGGGTCCTGACCGCACTGGTCATCCGGAAACCAGGCGCGGCGCTGTACGGCGAGATGGTCGCCGCCACCGTGTCGGCGCTGGTCGGCAATCAGTGGGGTGTACTGACCCTTGAATCCGGACTGGTGCAGGGTCTGGGCGCGGAGCTCATCTTCGCCCTGTTCCTGTATCGCCGATGGGGCCTGCCCGTCGCGCTGCTGGCGGGGTCGGCAGCCGGTTTGGCGCTGGCCGTCAATGACCTGATTCTCTGGTACCCGGGCTCGACGACGGCGTTCATCACGATCTACACGGTCTCGGCGGTGATCTCCGGATGCCTGCTGGCCGGCTTGATGTCGTGGTTCGCAGTGCGCGCCCTGGCCAAGACCGGAGCGCTCAGCCGCTTCGAATCGGGACGCCTGGTCAGCGGGCACGCCGCGGGATGACATCGGCGGCGCACCCGCGATCCGGTGGCGCCGAGGTGCGCGCACAGGGTTGGGGATGGCAGCACGCCGGCCGGTCCCGGCCCGCCGTTCACGACCTGGATCTGTCGATCGAGCCGGGTGAGCGGGTGCTGCTGCTCGGCGCCTCCGGATCCGGCAAATCGACTCTGCTGCAAGGGCTCGCGGGCCTGTTGGGCGGCGCAGAGGAAGGACTGCTGACAGGACGGCTGACGGTCGACGGTGCCGACCCGGCGCGGCAACGCTCGCGTATCGGCATGGTGCTCCAGGATCCGGATTCCCAGGTGATCCTGTCGAATGTCGGCGACGACGTGGCGTTCGGGATGGAAAACTTTGCCGTTCCCCGCCAGGCGATTTGGCCGCGGGTGGACCGGGCGTTGCGCTCGGTCGGACTCGATCTGCCGCGCAGTCGCGAGACGTCGAAGCTCTCCGGAGGACAGAAACAGCGGCTGGCACTTGCCGGGGTACTGGCGATGAACCCCGCCCTGCTGCTGCTCGACGAGCCGACCGCCAACCTCGATCCCGCCGGCGCCGTCGAGGTCCGCGATGCGTTGACCGCCGTCGCCGACAGCACCGGCGCCACCGTGGTCATCGTCGAGCACCGCACCGAGGTGTGGCTGCCGTTCATCGATCGGGTGATCATCCTGAGTGCCGACGGGATCATCGCGGACGGCCCGCCCCACGGGGTATTTTCTGATGCCGCACAGCATCTTTCACAGTCCGGCATCTGGGTCCCGGGCGCGCCGGTGCCGCACCCGAAGCGGACGGTGCCCGCCGCCGGTGACCCGCTGCTGTCCGCCGCCGGCCTGTCGGTCGGCTACCGGCCCGACCACATCGTGGCCCGAGATCTCGATATCAACCTCTCCCCCGGACGTATCACTGCCGTCACCGGCCCCAACGGCGCGGGGAAATCCGCGCTGGCACTGACCCTCGGCGGCCTGATCCCACCGCGCGCAGGCACGCTGCGAGCGCGAGCCGATTTCTCGCCGTCGCCCCGACGTCGCGAGCCGATCCGCTGGCGTTCTGCCGAACTCGTCAGCCGTATCGCCAACGTCTTTCAGGACCCCGAACACCAATTCCTCACCGGCACGGTCCGCGACGAGGTCCGGTTGGGGCCGAAGGGCCCGGATGGCGCCCTCGCACGCCGCGCGGATGAGCTGCTGGAGCGGCTGCGTCTCGCGCACCTCGCCGACCATAATCCGTACACGCTCTCCGGTGGCGAGAAGCGCCGTCTGTCGGTCGCCGCCGCGCTGGTCACCAAGCCGGGTCTGGTCGTCCTCGACGAACCCACCTTCGGGCAGGACCGACGCACCTGGGCGGAGCTGATCGAGCTCCTGGCCGAAATCGCCGACGGTGGAACCGCGGTCGTCACCGTCACCCATGACACCGAATTCGTCGAACTGCTCACCGACGGCCGGGTCGAGCTCCGGGGATGAGCGCATCCCGACGATCCTCGGTGAACCCGCTGGCGCGACTGATCGCGGCAGCGGTGATTGCGATCGCCTTGGTCCTCAGCGTCGACTGGGTGTCCGCGCTGACCGCACTGGTCTTGGAGATACCGCTGTTCCTGGCGGTCGGTGTGCGACTGCGAGGAGCGCTGCTGCGCTGCGCGCTCGTGGTATCGGCCGCCGCGCTGACCGCGGTGACCAACCTGCTGTACGGCGAGCCGCGCGGCACGGTGCACTGGCACTTCCTGTTGATCAATGTCAGCGACGGGTCCATCGAACTCGCCATCGCGATGTTCCTGCGGGTGCTGGCGATCGCCCTGCCCGCAGTACTACTGTTCGCCGATGTCGAACCCGTCGAGCTGGCCGACGGACTGGGTCAGATCCTGCGACTGCCATCCAAGTTCGTGATCGGTGGTCTCGCCGGGATGCGCATGGTCGGTGTGCTGCGCCAAGACTGGGAGTACCTCGGTCATGCCCGCCGCGCCCGCGGCGTGGCCGACCACCGGCGCGTGCGCCGAACCGCCGGACAGGCTTTCGCACTCCTGGTCTTCGCGATCCGGCGCGGCACGAAGCTCGCCACAGCAATGGAGGCACGCGGTTTCGGCGCCTACCCGCACCGCACGTGGGCGCGACCCTCGACGTTCGGCGGGCGAGAGTACGGTGTCATTCTCGCGGCCTTCGCGATTGTTGCGGCGGCCATCGGGATATCGGTCGCGTACGGCACGTGGAGCTTCATCGGGACGCGGTGAGCACCGCAACAAACCGGTACAGGGCATAGCGCGCAGCACCTACGCTTAGCTGATGCGGCGCATCGTCACCCGGGATACCAATCCGGCCTGTCGTCGATGACGGCGCCGTCCTGGCGCGAACCTCGCCACCCCGACCACTACCACTGGATGACCTCGCGACTGGATGCGCGCGGCGCACGTACGGCGGTCGCGCGTCTTTTGGCCATCTGGACGATGGTCGGCGGACTGGCACCGGCGCTGATCACCTTCGGAGTCACCGATGCCCAGCAGTGGCCGCTGCGGGCGATCGCCGCCGCAGTCAGCATGGTCAGCGTCGGGATGGGCGCACTGTTCTGGGCGCGCGGAATCTGGCCGACCAAGCGTCAATCACAATGCTGCGTCATCATCGGATCCGCGGCCACGGCCGTCACCTGCCTGATCCTGCCCGACCCCCTGCTGGGCCTGATGTGCACCGCCATCTTCACCACCGTCACCACCTACGCCGCCGTGTTCCACGGATGGCGACTGATCGCGACCGCATTCGCAACAGCACTGGCCGTCATCGTCGCGTCCGGGGCCCGTGTCGCTGCGACCGCGCCGGCCGTCGCGCTCGGTGTCAGCCTGACCGATACCGTGATGATCGCCTTCGTGACGTTCGTCGTGCGCGCCCTCATCGGGCTGGTCGACGCTGATATGTTCACCGGCGAAATCGAGCCCACCACCGGGCTGCTCAGCCGCGACGGGTTCCTCGACGCCTTGGCCGTGACGGTGGCCGCCCGCGGCCGCACCGATGACCGCTACCTCGTTCTCGTCCAGATCAGCCTGGACAGCTTCGGCACGATCGCCGACATTGTCGGTACCGGCCGTGCCCGCGAACTGCGGGTGTTGGTCGCCCAGATGCTGCGCGAACAAGCGCGCCGCGATGTCGCCATCACCCACCTGCCCGAATCAGAGTTCCTGCTCGTCGACATCTTCACCACTCCCGACCCCGACCCGCTGTGCGAGCGCATCAGCTCCGGACTGGCGACCGCCGCACCGGAGCTGACGGCCAGCATCGCCGCCGTCGTCACCCCGATGGCCCCGCTGGCGTCCATGCCGCCGCACGAACTGGCCGAGACCCTGCTGGCGGCCGCCGACACCGCGGTCGCCGATGCGCGCACCCACGGCGGAAACCAGCGCCGCACGGTGTTCCTGCCCAGTTTGGATGGCTCGGAGGACCCGACCTGACCGGTCCTATTGCCGAAATCGCAGGGTTGATTTCATGCGCCGCGGGGTACTGATGATGCGCAGGCGCGAGCGCGGGAGGTCAGCGATGAGGACGACGGTGGAACGCGGCAAAGCACGGTGCCCACGGTGCGGTCACGCGGCCGACTATGCCTTCACCGCAGGCGAATCCGACGCACTCTGGTACGAGGTGGACTGCAGCGACTGCGGCCACACGCACTCTGAGCTGACCGGCACGCTCAGCGCCGCATAGGTTTCCGTCCAAGGCACCGATCGGCCGGCGGCAGTCAAGCGCCGTGCAGCTTGAAGGGACTACCGGGCAGGTCTGGGCGACGCGACCAGATGCCGTCATTCAACGGTCCCAGCGCCGGACCCCGGAATGCTCAAGGCGAAGACGACGCGGCCACGCTCGAGCAACAACACCCGGCTCGTCGCGGCGCGGACCACGATCGAGGCGCCCCCGGAACGTGGGCGTTACAAATAACACCAAATCTGACAAGATGACACCTGCTCCAGTCACTAGACACCCCGTCCAGCGAAATGAGATCAGATGTCACCCGGCCCGCAGCCCGCGCAGTACGACGCCGACTGGGTGCGCGCCAAGTACAAGACCGAACGCGACAAGCGCATCCGGGCCGCCGGCGTCGACCAGTACGTCGAGGTCACCGCCGATTTCTCGCACTACGCCGACGACCCGTACACCGAGCGCCTCGAACGCGAACCCATCACCGATCACGTCCAGGTGCTCATCATCGGCGGCGGTCTGGGCAGCCTGATCGCCGCCGCACGCCTGCGCGAACAGGGCATCGACGACATCCGCATCGTCGACACCGCCGGCGACTTCGGCGGCACCTGGTACTGGAACCGCTACCCCGGCGCCCAGTGTGATATCGAGTCCTACATCTACCTGCCACTACTGGAGGAACTGGGCTACATCCCGTCCGAGCGCTACGCCCACGCCCCCGAGATCCGCTCCCACCTGCATTCCATCGCCCGCCACTACGACTTGTACCGCAACGCCCTCCTGCAGACCACCGTCACCGGTATGACCTGGGAGACCGACCGGTGGCGGATCACCACCGACCGCAACGACGACGTCACCGCGAATATCGTCGCGGTCTCCCCCGGCTCGCTGACCCGACCGAAGCTGCCCGGCATCCCCGGTATCAATGAATTCACCGGGCACACCTTCCACACCAGCCGCTGGGACTACGACTACACCGGCGGCGACGAGACCGGCGGCCTCACCAAACTGAAAGACAAGCGTGTCGGGGTCATCGGCACCGGCGCCACCGGACTGCAATGCATCCCCCACCTGGGACGAGAAGCCCAGCAGCTCTACGTCTTCCAGCGCACCCCCAGCACCGTCGCCGAACGCGGCAACCGCCCCACCGATCCCGACTGGGCGGCGACCCTGCAACCGGGGTGGCAACGGGAACGCATGGAGAACTTCACCCGTGTCACCTGTGGTGTCGAGACGGACCTCGACTTGACCGATGACGGCTGGACGCGCAACGCCCTGGAACTCACCGACCCCGCAGTGGCCCGCGAGACACAACGGCTCGGACGGGAGATGAGCCCCGACGAGATCGCCGCGTTCCTCTACCGCGCCGACTTCGAGGTGATGCAGCGCCTGCGCGACCGCATCACCACCACCGTCACCGACCCCGCGACCGCCGCGGCACTGCAGCCGTGGTTCAAGCTGATGTGCAAACGCCCCGGCTATCACGACGAGTATTTGAAGACGTTCAACCGGGACAACGTGCATCTCGTCGACACCGACGGCCGCGGCGTCGAAAGCCTCACCGCCACAGCCGCCGTCGTCAACGGCGAGCACTACGAACTGGATGCGCTGATCTTCGCGACCGGATTCGAGGTGGGCACCGAATTCACCCGCCGTCTCGGCTTCGAGATCATCGGACGCGACGGCCTGAATCTCAGCGACAAGTGGGCCAAGGGCATGCGCACCCTGCACGGCCTGCAGACCCACGGCTTCCCCAACTGTTTCTTCCTGGGTTACACCCAATCCGGCGTCTCCCCCAACTACACCCACACCGCCGAGGAACGGGCACGACACTTCGCCTACCTGGTCAATGCCTGGGCACAACGGGATGCGACGACCATCGAGGCGACCGCCGAGGCCGAGGAACAGTGGCTGACGGCGATGAACGAATCGACCGTGACCCCGAAGTCCTTCTTCCTCGACTGCACCCCGAGCTACCTGAGTTCCGAAGGTGAACAGGACAATCCGCACGGCATGCTGTCCACCAACTTCGGCGGCAAGCCCACCGAATTCTTCGACATGCTCGCCGCGTGGCGTGCCACCGGGCAGCTGGAAGGGGTGACCCTGACATGACCGCCGCACCGAAACTGACCATGCGCGACCGGCATCGGCAGATGACCAACGACCATATCCAGACCGCCGCCCTGGAGGCGTTCGCCGAACGCGGCTACGTCGCAGTCACCATCGATGACATCGTCACACGCGCCGGCATCGGCCGGGCCACCTTCTATCTGCACTTCGACAGCAAGGCCGCCGTGCTGCGCGAACTGCGCAACACCCGGATGACGGTATGGCAGCAGCAGGATGCACCGAAAGGCGGCCCGCGCGGCCGCCCATCCATCCGCTCGTTCTTCGACAAGGTCGTCGACTTCTACACGTCCGCCCCCGAGCTCTACACCGCCCTGCACCAGGCCCGCGCCGCCGACCCGGAGTTCGCCGCGGCCCACCGCGCCACCATGGACGCAAACGTCAACGACTGGATCGCACACGGCGCCATGCCCGGCGCAACCGAAGACCGGATCCGACTGGCCGTCGCGATGATGTACACGATGGTCGACTCCTTCATGCACCTGTGGCTGATCGACGGATGGCGGCTGGACCGCGAGGCCGCGATCGACGCCATGACCGACGCCCTGCACGCCACCATGCGCTGACCCCACGACAGGAATCGACATGACCGAAAAGCGTTATCTGCATCTGAATCTGGTCGCCAACGATATCAACCTGCACCAGGGCGCCTACAAATACGAACAGGCGAAGGGCATTCCGGAACGCGGCACCTTCGAGCGCCTGATCGAGTACGGCCGCTTCGGTGACGAGGGCCTGTTCACCGCCCTGTTCGTCGGCGACATTCCCGGGTTGAACGGGTCCCCCGCCTTCGACGGCGGCCCCGCCGAGCCGATCACCGCGCTGACCGCAATCTCCCAGCACACCAAGCACATCGGGCTGATTGCCACCGCGTCGACGACGTTCTACGATCCGTACAACCTGGCCCGGCTGCTGGCCTCCCTGGATCAGGCGAGCGACGGCCGCGCCGGCTACAACGCCGTCACCTCGGTGATCGACCAGTTCGCCTTGAACTACAGCCTGACCCACCACCTGGACCGCGAAGAGCGCTACCAACGCGCCGACGAGTTCCTTCAGGTGCTGCGCGGGCTGTGGGACAACCGGGAACTGCGACACGACCCCGACGGTCTGACTCGGTTCTACGCCGATCCGATCAACCACCAGGGCAACCTTTTTCAGGTCACGGGCCCGCTCAACATCGCCCCCAGCCGGCAGGGCCGCCCGCTGATCGCGCAGGCCGGCGGCTCCGGTTCCGGTATCCGCGTCGCCGCCAAACATGCCGAGATGGTGTTCACCAACTCCTCGACCCGCGACACCGCCGCCGAGTACCGCGACAACCTGGACAAGGCCCTCGTCGAGCAGGGCCGCGCCCCCGGATCGGTGCCGGCCATTCCGGGGCTCATCCCGTACGTCGCCCGCACCGCGGCCGAGGCCGAAGAACGACTGCGCGACCTCGACGGTTTCGTGGACTGGGCGCCGATCGCACCGTTTGCCTTGGGCCAGTTCGGCATCAATATCGCGTACGGCGATATCAACGATCCGTTCCCGACTGCGGAGCTTCCCCAGCCGGCGGATGTCGAGGCGACCATCAAAAGCACCTTCGGCAACTATGTGGGGCTGTACAACTGGATTCAGGAACGCCCCGACGTGACGGTGCGCGAGGTCGTGGCCCAGGCCGTCGGCCGTGGTGGTGCGACCCACCGAAAGTTCGTCGGGTCCTACGACGATCTCGTCGAGGACTTCGCGGCCTGGCATACCGATGGCAACGTCGGCGGATTCAACCTGATGTTTTCGGCAGGCGCACAATCGATCCGCGATTTCATCGACGAGGTGGTCCCCCGCCTGATCGACCGCGGCATCTACCGCAGCACCCCACACGACCGTCCGCTGCGGGAACGGTTCTAGTCCCTACTTGCCCACCGAATCCACCACCGAGCGGGCGACATCGGCGAGCTTGACGTTGGCGTCCTGCGACAGTTTGACGAGCAATCCGAAGGCCGCACCGGGATCGAGCGTGAAGCGTTCCATGATGATGCCCTTGGCCTGCCCGATCACGTCGCGACTGGACAGCGCGGATTCGAACTGGGTCTCGGCCTCGGCACCGATCAGCGCCACCGACGCGTGTTGAGCGACGATCGCGCCGATCTGACGAGAGTCCTCGGAGAACACGTCGGGTTCCCCGCCGTACAGGTTGAGCGCGCCGAGGTTCTGTTGCACCACATACAGCTGGAAACACAGCATGCTGCGTGCGCCGAGCTCGGCCGCGGCGGCACTGAACCGGGGCCAGCGGTCATCGGTCGCGGTATCGGTGATCTCCACGGTGCGGTGCTCGCGCAACGCACTCAGACAGGGGCCTTCGTCCAGTTTCTCCTGCAGCTTGTCGAGGTCGGCCACCAGCGGATCGGTGGGCACCCGGGACTCGACGGTCCGACCGTCGATCAGCGAGATTCCCGCCCACCGCGCGCCCGGCACGATATCCACCGCACCCTTGACCATCGCCTGCAGGGTCGCCTCGGTATCGACCTGCGCCTGCATGGTGACGGCCAGGTCGCCGAGGGCCTGAGCCAGATCACGCATGTACTGGGCCATCAACCGACGGTAGCCCGATCACCAGGACAACACCACCGCGGCAACTGACCGCCGCGTCAAACGCTAGATGTACTGACCACAGACGTTAGGTACGGCGTGGCGTGGTGACATGAAGAAGACCTCCGAGTGAAGTGCGAGCTGTCTAGGAACGCACCAACCCTCTCGGA
>NZ_JBKFAX010000036.1:0-19075 GCF_053345865.1 Mycobacterium sp. C31M
GCGTTCATCGCGGTGGTGCCGTCGCGGCGTTGGGTGCCGATGGTCACCGAACGTGTGCGTATCCGTTCGTTGTCGTCGGGGGCGGGTCCGTCCTGGTCGAACAGGAAGAGGCGGTCGGCGATGGTTTTGGCGAGATCGGCGGGTCCGACGCCGACGGCGTCGCGCACGATGTCGAGTTCGAACTTCTCCCGGTCGGCGGTGGACAGGTGCCCGGGCAGGTCGCGCATGGCGTCGCGGAGCACGGTGAGGTGGTCGGCGGTGATCAGTCCGGCGGCTTGGGCGACGGCCACCACCGGTAGCAGCGGCGGTAACGGTTCCCCGGTCAGGGTGCGGCGCGGCCCCAGGGCGGCGGCTTCACGTAACCGGCGGCCGGCTTCGGCTTTGGAGAGGCGCCACCGGATGCGCAGCACCTCGTTCCAGGATTTGGCGCCCATCTCCCGGGCGGTGGCCTCGGCTTGCAGCCCGGCCAGCAGGCGGTGCCAGCCGGTGGGGAGTTGGCAGGTCAGGGTTTCGTAGTCGTCCATGACGGCGATGAGTTCGTCGCGGGTCAGTGACTGCAGGTCGGTGGCGGCGAACGCGTCGAAGGCGGCCCGTAAGGCCGTCATCGCGTCCGTCGCTGTGGCCATGAGTCGAACATACGTGCGAACACCGACAAAAACCTTGGCACGATCACTGGAGTGACAAACGAGACCAAAGAAAATTCTGAGGTCGTCGAGTCGCCTGATTCGGGCCGAGGGTGCAGTTATGGACGACTCACGCCATTGACGCGCGCGTAACAGATTCGGCATCGAATGTTCCTAGTGTTGGCCGGTCCAGGTCCGTCATGCAGTTGCGGACCCTCGCAGTGCAAAGGAAGTCCATTGAGCGGAAATGCGGTTCGCCTCCAGGCCATCAACAACGTCGAGGCATACGTCCCGCCGGCCATCAGCTTCGATCCCACCGAGGCGCCGGGCGAGATCTTCGGCAGCAATGTGTTCACCAAGGCCGAGATGCAGCTGCGGCTGCCCAAGTCGGTGTACAAGTCCGTGGTCGCGACCATCGAGAAGGGCGCCACGCTCGACCCGGCCGTCGCCGACTCGGTCGCCTCGGCGATGAAGGACTGGGCGCTGTCCAAGGGTGCCACCCATTACGCGCACGTCTTCTACCCGATGACCGGACTGACCGCGGAGAAGCACGACAGCTTCCTGGAGCCCGTCTCCGACGGGCAGACCCTGGCCGAGTTCGCCGGTAAGACCCTGATCCAGGGCGAACCCGACGCGTCCAGCTTCCCGTCCGGCGGCCTGCGCAGCACGTTCGAGGCGCGCGGCTACACGGGTTGGGATGTCACCAGCCCGGCGTACATCCTGGAGAACCCGAACGGCAACACGCTGTGCATCCCCACGGTCTTCGTCTCGATGACCGGTGAGGCTCTGGACTACAAGACCCCGTTGCTCCGTAGCCAGCAGGCCATGGGTGCACAGGCCGAGCGCATCCTGAAGCTGTTCGGCCACAAGAACTTCGACAATATCGTCTCGTTCTGCGGTCCCGAGCAGGAGTACTTCCTGGTCGACCGGCACTTCTTCCTGGCCCGTCCGGACCTGATCAACGCCGGTCGCACGCTGTTCGGCGCCAAGCCGCCCAAGGGCCAGGAGTTCGACGACCACTACTTCGGCGCTGTGCCCGAGCGGGTGCTGGGCTTCATGATGGACACCGAGCGTGAACTGTTCAAGCTCGGTATCCCGGCCAAGACCCGGCACAATGAGGTCGCGCCCGGGCAGTTCGAGATCGCCCCGATGTTCGAGCGCGCCAACATCGCCGCCGACCACCAGCAGTTGCTGATGACGATCTTCCGCACCATCGCCAAGAAGCACGGCATGGAGTGCCTCTTCCACGAGAAGCCGTTCGCCGGTGTCAATGGTTCCGGCAAGCACGTCAACTTCTCCATGGGCAACGCGCAGTTCGGCAGCCTGCTCGTGCCGGGTGACACCCCGCACGAGAATGCCCAGTTCCTGGTGTTCTGTGCCGCCGTCATCCGCGCCGTGCACAAGTTCGGTGGGCTGCTTCGGGTTTCGGTCGCCTCGGCCACCAACGATCACCGCTTGGGCGCCAACGAGGCGCCGCCGGCCATCATCTCGATCTTCCTCGGCGATCAGCTCGCCGACGTCTTCGAGCAGATCGCCAAGGGTGCTGCGACCTCGTCGAAGGGCAAGGGCACCATGATGATCGGTGTCGACACCCTGCCGCACCTGCCGACCGACCCGGGCGACCGCAACCGCACCAGCCCGTTCGCCTTCACCGGCAACCGTTTCGAGTTCCGCGCGCCGGGCTCGGGGCAGACCATCAACGTGCCGATGATCATCCTCAACACGATCATGGCCGACTCGCTGGATTACATGGCGTCTGCGCTGGAGAAGGCCGTCGCCGACGGTACCGAGTTCGATTCGGCGGTGCAGACGCTGCTCACCGAGATCATCACCGAGCACGGCGCGGTCGTCTTCAACGGAGACGGGTATTCGGAGAACTGGCAGATCGAGGCGGCCGAGCGTGGTCTGCTGAACCTGAAGACCACGCTGGATGCGATTCCCGAGCTGATCAAGCCCGAGGCCATCGAGGTGTTCGAGAAGTACGGCGTGTTCAACGAGCGAGAGTTGCACAGCCGCTACGAGGTTCGCCTCGAGCAGTACGCACTGACCATCGCTGTCGAGGCAAAGCTGGCTCTGGAGATCGGCACCACGGTGATCCTGCCGGCGGCCGTCCGCTACCAGACGGAGCTGGCGCAGAATGTGGCCACCCTGAAGGCGACCGGGCTGGACGCCGACACGACCCTGCTGGAGTCGGTGACGACGCCGATCTCGGCGCTGACCGCCGCCTTGGCCACGCTGAAGGCGGGACTGTCGGATCACTCCGCCGAGTCCGCGCTGGATGAGGCCGGCCACGCCCAGAAGTCGCTGCTGCCGGCGATGGAGGCCGTCCGCACCGCCGTCGACACGCTGGAAGGTGTTGTGGCCGACGATCTGTGGCCGCTGCCGACGTATCAGGAGATGCTCTACATCCTCTGACGGCGATAGACATCGTCGGGAGCGGGGGTCAGGCCCGACCGGGCCTCTGGTGACCGCAACCCCCGCCCCGGCGACCAACTGAACCGGCGCTGCTGCACTTCAAACGTCCCGCGCGGACGGCAGCAGCGCCGGTTTTTTGTGGCCTCACACACCTCAATTCCAGAAAGTGATTGACGCCACACCAACCGGATGTATACATTTACACCACTTCGTACACGTGGAGGGTGAATGGCATACCAAAGCGCGGCCAGTCGCATCGCGGCTGAGCTTCGAAACGAGATCCTGCACGGCGAGATCGCTCCCGGATCGCACCTGTCGCAGCTGAGCATCGCCGAGCGATTCGGAGTGAGTCGGATCCCGGTACGCGATGCGATCCAATTGCTCGCCGGTGAAGGTCTGCTGCATCCGACGTCCAAGGCGACCGCGATCGTCACCGGCATGTCGGTCCCGGAACTCCAGGAGCTCTACGAGCTGCGCGAAGCGGTCGAACCGATGGCCACCAGGATCGCGGTTCCCAACGTCGGTCGGGCCGACATCCTGACCATGCGCAAGCAGATGACGATCATGGAATCCAGCGATGAGGCCCCGATCTGGTTGGCGGCCAACGCTGAATTCCACGCGTCGGTCTACAAGCGGGCCAACCGACCGCGCATGATCGAGATGGTCGAACAACTCCGGCGGTTGACCGATCGATACCTGTACATGCACCTCGAGGTCATCGGCCAGACCGAGCATCTGCATGCCGAGCACGCCGCGATCCTGCACGCGGTGGAGACCGGTGACGCGGCGCTGGCCGCGAGGCTGACCCGCGAGCATCTCGCGACCTCACACGACTTCATCTTGTCGTACCTGCTGGAGAACCCGACCGCGACCGGTGGCGACGATGTCGTCAGTTTCCACGAGAACGGTCATATCGAACTCGCACCCAAGGCAACGAAGCCGAGGGGCGCTCAACCGAAGGGAACAAAATCGTGAACGGTATGGGACATCGGCTGGCGGTCGCGCTGATCGCCGCATCCACCGCGGTCGCGATGTCCGGATGTGTCTCCCGGCCCGATTCGAACGCCGGCGGCGGTGAAGGCGGCACCATCCGCTTCACCTTCGCACCGGATCCGGTGTGGGACTACATCACCGACAAGGGAATTCTCGCCGAGATGGAGGCCGAGTCGGGCTTCAAGATCGACGCGTCGTCCACCTGGGATGAGTTCGGTGTCTTCGCGGGTGGTCACGCGGACATCGTCTCGTCGGCCTCGTATGAGGTGCCGGTCATCGAGAAGGAGACCGGTCGCGACACCGTCGTGATCGGCAAGTACAACATGGACCGCAGCGTCATCATCGCGCGTGCCGACAACCCGGCCACCACACTGGCCGACCTGAAGGGCCAGGACATTTCCGCCTTCACCGCGGTATCGGCGACCCTGGTGTGGGGTGCCTATGCCAAGAAGTTGCACGACGTCGACTTCCGTTCCGGTGGAGGTGATTACAACATCATCGTGTCGGACCCACAGCAGCAGGCCGGACTCGTCGAGAAGGGTGAGGTGGCCGCCTGTGTGTGCCTGCCCGAATTCGCCACCCCGGGGTTGCGCAGCGGCGAGCTCAAGGTCCTCTACGACGGCAAGGCATCCTCGGACATGTATTCCGAACTCGTGGTGCCGGATCACGAGGGCCCGATGATCAACGTCTTCCTGGCCGGTTCGGAGTGGGCCGAGCAGAATCCGGAACAGGTGGAGTTCTTCCTCGACGTGTGGCAGCGCGGACTGCAGGAGTGGGAAGCCAACAACGCCGAGATCATCGAGACCTACCCGCAGCACTTCGCGGTAGAGGCGCCCGAGGACATCGCCTTCGTCCAAGACTACGTCGGTGACCACGACTGGTTCGTCCGCGATATCCGGTTCGACCAGACCTGGGCGGACAACGAGTCGCAGGTGTTCCCGTTGCTCAAGGAAACCGGATTCATGGAACAGGATCAGGCACTGCCGAAGTTCCGGCCATCTGAGGGCGGCGGCGCCTCGTGACCGTCACCACCAACAGGCCGGCAGGCACGCCGGGCGCCGCCCCCGAAACCGGGGTGGCGCCCGCCCGACCGGGCGCCGC
Source organism: Mycobacterium sp. C31M (assembly GCF_053345865.1). Taxonomy (NCBI): domain Bacteria; kingdom Bacillati; phylum Actinomycetota; class Actinomycetes; order Mycobacteriales; family Mycobacteriaceae; genus Mycobacterium; species Mycobacterium sp. C31M. Next base: position 5,133 of record NZ_JBKFAX010000036.1, read on the forward strand.
AGTGGCCCGACGGATCGGTCTCCAACTGGTCGGCTATGCGAGCCTGCTCGCCGTCTGGTCGTTCTGCTCGCTGGTGTTGTTCACCGAGTATGTGCTCCCCGCGCCGTGGACCGTCGGTGCCGAGATGTGGCACCTGGCCTCGGACGGCACCGCATTCGTCCAATTCGGTTCCAGCATTGTGAAAATCGCACTCGGATTCGCCATCGGCACCGTGTTCGGTGTGCCATTGGGTCTGCTGATGGGCCGGGTGCGGTACCAGAAGTATTTCTGGCAGCAACCGCTGCTGGTGCTCGGTAATGTCCCCGGCCTGGCCTACGCGGTGTTCGCACTGATCCTGTTCGGCATCGGTGCGATCGGCCCGGTGGTCGTGGTCGCGTTCGTCGCACTGCCCTATGTCGCACTCAATGTCGCCCAGGGTGTCGAGGAGGTGGATCGCCGCCTGGTCGACATGAGCGCGGTCTACGGTATCGGCCGCGGCGAGATCATCAGGTCGGTATACCTACCGTCGGTGATGCCTTTCCTTTTCGCGGCGCTGCGGTACGGGTTCGCGATGGCGTGGAAGGTCGAGGCGCTCACCGAGGTCTTCGGTGGACGCAGCGGTATCGGCTTCATGATCCGGCAGTCATACCAGGAGTTTTCGGTGGCCGGGGTGCTCGCTTGGACCGGGTTCTTCGTCATCTTCATCCTGTTGATCGAGCGGGTGTTCCTGGCTGGTCTGGAACAACGGTTCTTCGCCTGGAGAGGTGGCCGCTGATATGAGCGCACCCGAAACGCACACCGCGACATCGTCGCGTCCGAATCTGCTCAACGGCCCACTGGGGGCCAGTGTCGCCGCCGCGGTGCTGTTCCTGCTCGCATGGCAGTTGTTCGGGATGTTCGGTGAACGGATCCCAGGGCCGGTGCCGGTGGTGAACGCCGCCATCAGTGAGATCGAGCGCGGCGAGTTCTTCTACAACTTCTCGATCAGCATGCAGCGGTTCGCGATCGGCATGGCCCTATCGATCATCCTCGGCATCGCCATCGGGATCGCGATCGGCTCGTCGCGGCTGTTCGACAATCTGTTCGGCGACGTCAATCTCGTCGGGCTGGCCATCCCAGCTGTCATCTGGGCGCTGTTGTGCGCCATGTGGTTCGGCTTCTCAGACACGGCGCCGATCGTCACGGTGATCCTCTCGGCGGTGCCGTTCGTGGTCGTCAACGTTGCCGCCGGCGCCAGGTCGGTGCCACCGGAGCTTCTCGACATGTCGCAGTCCTACGACGTCTCACCGTTGCGCCGGTTGCGGCACACCACGATGCCTGCCGTCACCGGTTACGTCGTGGCCGGTATCCGGTTCGGCGTGATGTCGGGCTGGAACGGACTGCTGTTGTCCGAGTGGTTCGGCTCCGCCGACGGTGTCGGACATCGCGCTCGCTACTGGTACGACGCGAACCAGCTGCCGGGCTTCGTGGCGTGGATCGCATTCTTCATCGTCTTCATGGTGCTCACCGACCGGGTTCTGCTGGAACGGTTGTCGCGCCGTGCCTTCCGCTGGCGGGACAACGCTTCCAGTCCCGGCGAGCCGACCGCGGCTGCCGCCGCCTAGACCTGACACACCCACTTAGGAGCTACTCATGGCCAATGTCACCGTGACCGATCTGCTCAAGGTGTTCGGCACTCCCACCGGACCCCAGACCGTGATCGATCACATCAACTTCGAGATCGCCGATCGCTCGTTCGTATCCCTGGTGGGTCCGTCCGGATGCGGAAAGACCACGCTGCTCAACATCATCGCCGGAATCGAATCGGCCACCTCGGGGACCGTGACCGTCGGAACGCCCGGACAACAGGCCAAGCTGGCCTACGTCTTTCAGGAGCCGCGGCTGCTGCCGTGGCGGTCGATCTTCGACAATCTCATGTACGTCCAGCGGGTTCGTGACGAGGCGGCCAAACAGCGTGTGCACGAGGCCCTGCAACGCGTCGGGCTGGGGCACGCCGAGAAGAAATGGCCCGGCCAACTCTCCGGCGGGCAGCAACAGCGTGTCGGCATCGCCAGGGCGCTGTCCATCGAACCCGACGTGCTGTTGATGGACGAACCGTTCAGCCATCTCGATGCGATCACCGCCCGCGGGTTGCGCGAGCATCTGCAGGAACTGTGGGCACAGACCCGCAAGACCGTCGTGTTCGTCACCCACGATGTCAGCGAGGCCGCCGAACTGTCCGATCGGATTCTCATGCTGGCCCCCGGCGGAACCATCCACGAGGACATTACCGTCGACCTACCGCGACCCCGCAAGGCGTCGAACACCGAGGTGGCGGTGCTGGAGTCGTCGATTCTGCGGCGGTTCGAGGAACTCGAAGCGAGTTCGCGCCAACGCTCCGTCGCCCCCGCCAGCGCCTGACCTCCACTCTGTGATTGGAAAGTAGAACCATGTCTGAATCGGTTGTGACCACTGCTGTCTCGAATCTCGCCGTGGGCGGTGAGCACGTGCACGGCCTGCTCATCGACGGCGAGGTGCGGTCCGGCGGTGGTGAGATTCTCGACCTGATCAACCCGGCGACCGGTCGGATATTCGCCCGGTGCCACAGCGCGGACACTCAGGACACGAACCTGGCGGTGGAATCCGCACGTGCCGCTTTCGACTCGGGCGTCTGGTCCCGGATGGCCATCCACCAGCGAGCGAGAATCCTCAACAAGTTCGGTGACCTGCTCGAACGCGATATGCACCGGTTGTATCGCCTGGAGACCGACAACAACGGCCGACCGATCACCGAGACCAAGGCGCAGATCACCCGACTGCCCGAGTGGTATCGGTACAACGCGGCCCTGCTGCTCGCCGGCCGCAATTCGGTGGTGCCGATGTCCGGTGAGTACCACTCCTACACGTCCCGGTTCCCGCTCGGCGTCGTCGCGACACTGTCGTCGTTCAACCATCCGCTGATGATCGCCTCGAAAAGCGTTGCGCCCGCGTTGGCCACGGGAAACAGCGTGATCCTCAAGCCCTCCGAGCAGACACCGCTGACAGCGCTGCTGATCGGGGAGTTGGCGCTGGAGGCGGGCGTCCCGCCGGGCGTGTTCAACGTCATTCCCGGCCTCGGACCGGTGGCGGGTGCCGGACTGGCCGAGCATCCGCAGGTCGACAAGGTGGTGTTCACCGGTGGCACCGAGGTCGGCCGGATCATCTCCGTGGCCACCGCATCACGATTCGCGAAATCCACCGTGGAACTGGGCGGCAAGACCCCGGTATTGGTGTTCGACGATGTTCCGGTGGAGGTTTCCGCGCGTGGCGCGGCGTTCGGCGGCTTCGTCGGCGCCGGCCAGACCTGCATTGCAGGGACCCGGATCCTGGTGCAGGAGAACGTGTACGACGACTTCGTCACGGCCCTGGTGGCACAGGCCGAACGCATCCGCATCGGTGATCCCAGCCAGGCCGCGACCCAACTCGGTCCGGTGATCTCCGAACGCGCCCGGCAACGCATCCTGAACTATGTCGACATCGGTGTCTCCGAGGGTGCGACCCTGGCGACCGGGGGAGTGGCCCGGCAGGTGCCCGGTCTGGACGGGTACTTCGTCGCGCCGACGGTGCTGTCCGATGTCACCAACCAGATGCGGGTCGCACGCGAGGAGATCTTCGGCCCAGTGCTCGTGGTCATCCCGTTCACCGACGAGGCCGATGCGGTGGCGATAGCCAACGATTCGCCCTACGGCCTCGGCTCGTCCATCTGGACCCGCGACGTGGCCCGCGCCCACCGGGTCGCCGCGCAGCTGGAACACGGCATCGTATGGGTCAACGACCACCACCGGCTCGACCCCTGCTCACCGTGGGGAGGAGTTCGCGAAAGCGGGCACGGTCGGGAAGGCGGTTGGGAATCGTTCGACGATTTCAGTCACGTGCGTGCGGTCACCGTGCGCACCGCACCCGACGATGTGGACTGGTACGGCGGCATCGCCATCGAAAGGTTGAACTGATATGACGACGAATCTTGTTCGAGAAGGCGGCATTCCGACGGTTCCCGGTTTGGATGTGGAACAGGACGGTGCAGTGCTGACCGTCCGGCTGGACAGCCCTGACGGCAACCTGATGACCATGGCGATGTGCGATGCACTGGCTGCGGTGCTGGCCTCGCCCCCCGAGGGTGCGCATGTGCTGGTGTTGAGCGGGGCCGGCGACTCTTTCTGCATGGGCCGGGAGCGCACCGCGGCCACCCCGGACGATCTGCCGGGTGAGGTACGCAGGTTGGTCGCGGTCAACGAGGCGCTCGCCGAGACGCCGCTGGTGACGGTCGCCCGGGTACACGGTGATGCTGCCGGGTTCGGCGTCGGTCTGGCATCCCTGTGTGATGTTGCCGTGGCCACCCGCACCGCGCAGCTCAATTTCCCGGAGGTGCGGATCAACCTGGCGCCGGCACTGGTGCTGGCGTGGTTGCCGCACATGGTCGGTAAGCGTGCGGCGTTCTGGCTGACGGCCAGCGGAGCACCGGTATCCGGCGACGAGGCGGTGCGGATCGGGCTGCTCAACGAGGTGGTCGACGGTATCGATGCCCTCGACGCCGCGGTGGCACAGAAGGTGGGCGCACTGCTCGCTGCGCAGCCGAGGGTGCACCGGGAGATCCGGGCGATGCTGCGTTCGGTGGAGTCATTGTCCGAGCGCCAGTCCTACGAGCTGGCCAGTGACCGATTGGTGCTGGGCTCACTGCGCCGGCTGCATAAGTAACCGGCGTAGACCAGTGACGTGCAGTTCAGGGTATTTGTCCTGACGTTCGAACAATTGCTGGACAGCGTCGGCGCGGGGTCGCTACGCTCACCGCCATGAGCACCTCGGTTGGCATCATCGGTTTCGGCTGGATGGGTCGTGTGCACGCGCAGGCCTATGCGCGGCTGCGGCATCACTACCCGCAGTCGGGTGCGCCGAACCTGGTGGCCATCGCCGACGAGGTACCCGGTCGCGCCGCGGAGGCGGCCGATCAGTTCGGCGCCACGTCGGCCCTGACGGACTGGCGAGACCTCATCGCCGACCCCGCCATCGCGGCGGTCAGCGTGACCGCGCCGAACTTTCTGCACCGCGAAATCGGCACGGCCGTCGTCGAATCGGGCAAGCACCTGTGGATCGAGAAGCCGGTGGGTCTCACCGCCGCGGACGCGCTGGCGGTCGCCCGCGCCGCCGATGCGCAGGGCGTGCAGACCGCCGTCGGCTTCAACTACCGCAATGCGCCCGCCGTCGCCGCCGCGCGGAACCTCATCGCGGCAGGCGATCTCGGCGATATCACGCATGCGCGCTTCTACTTCCTCAGCGATTACGCCGCCCATCCCGACGGCGCTCTGAGCTGGCGCTTCCAGCGCGACCGCGGTGGCAACGGTGTCCTCGGTGATCTCGCCTCCCACGCCGTCGACCTGGTGCGTCACCTGCTCGGTGAGGTCGACTCGGTGGTCGCCGACACAGCAACCTTCATCGCCCAGCGACCGGAGCCCACGGGTGCGACCAGTGGGCATCAGCTGGCCAGCGGTGGGGAACACGGCGATGTCGAGAACGAGGACTACGTGATGGCCCAGCTACGCCTGGCATCGGGTGCCCGCTGTGGGGTCGAGGCCAGCCGCGTCGCGGTCGGTGAACAGAACGCCTACGGGTTCGAAATCCATGGCACCAAAGGCTTTGTCGCCTGGGATTTCCGTCGTATCGGTGAACTGCGGGTCGGTTTCGGATCGACCTTCCGGGACCAGTCGGTGACGACGCGGTACGTCGGCCCCGGCGACGGCGAATACGCGGCATTCCAACCCGGGTCGGCCATGGCGATGGGATATGACGAGCTCAAGGTCATCGAGGCGCACCGTTTCCTGGAGTCGGTGGCCAAGGGGTCGCCGGTCGGTGCCAACATCTGGGATGCTGTCGCCGCGGCGCTGGTGGTCGAGGCGATCACCGAATCGGTGCGGACCGGATCGTGGGTGACTCCCGACTGCGTCGAGCGCTGAGGCGCCGGCCCGCTACGGACCGGCGCCCCGGCAGTTCACGCGGTGTGTCGGTGGCTCAACACTGCCAGTTCGGTGCTCAGCTCGCCCGGCGGCATACCGGATGCCAGCGCACGGGCCACCAACTCGGCCTGGGTCTCGCCGTGCAACCCCGAGACCGGCTGGTCGAGATCGAGATTGCTGGGGAACGCGTAACCCTCTGCGGCTGCGGCGATCACATTGGCGGCCCGACCCGCGTCGGTGAGCTGTTGCAACGCTGGATAGATCGCGTTGACCATCGATTTCCGGTCCACCGAGTCAAGCGCCCGCCCGAAGGGCGACGAGACCTGCAGCAGGTTCGCCATCCGCTTGATATCGGTGGACGAGTTGGTACCGGCGGCGTGGAACAGGGCCGGGTTGAAGAACACCGCATCGCCGGCCTCCAGCGGCAGCTGCACATAGTGGGTGTGGAAGTACTCGCGGAACTCGGGCAGGTTGAAGGCGAGGTAGCCGGGCTCGTACAGCTGCGAATAAGGCAGGTACATCGTGGGTCCGGACTCCAGTGGCATGTCGACATGGGCCACCGCGCCCTGCAGGGTCAGCGCCGGCGACAACCGGTGGGTGTGCGCTCGGAATCGGGCGGCGGTATCCGTCGACATGAACCCGAGGTGGTAGTCACGATGGGGGTTCTGCGCCTGCCCGCCGGGATTGACGACATTGATCGCCGAGGTGACCTGATACATGGGTCCCAGCCACGCGTAGGACACCAGGGCCAGGATGTCGTTGCCGTAGTAGCGCACGAACAGCTCGGGAGCCACCAATGCGAGCTTCTGCAGAGCGTTCCAGATGCGATCGTTGGCACCCGGTTTGGCGAAATGGTCACCGGCCACCACTCCGGACGCCCGCTGCTCGGCGATGATGCGACTGAACAATTCGGTGGTTTCGGCCAGCGCCTCCGCGGGGCCGAATGCGCCCTTGATCACCACGATGCCCGGCCCGGACAGGAAGGCCCTGGCGAACTCGTCGGCGATCTCCTCCCACCGTTCGGGCTGCGCGCGCAGGGATTCCGCGGCATAGAACAGCACACCGCTGCGGGTGTCATCGGCGAATGGATAGTCGGCGATATCGGTCTCGCGGGCAAGAAGTGCCGCGAATTCGTCAATATGGCAATCGGATTCGCTGATCCGAATGGTGTTGCTGATGCTGGTCGTCATGCTGTTCAGAATGGCAAGGTCGCATATCGCGAACAACCGGGCAAATCCATCAAATCGACCTCAACATGAGCAGGCATCCGTTCCCCATCCGTGAGATCGCCCGCCAGGCGGGGGTCAGTGAGGCGACCGTGGACCGTGTTCTGCACGGGCGTCCGGGCGTACGGGAACCGACGGTGCGTCAGGTTCAACGGGCGGTCGCCGAACTGGAGCGGCAACGCACTCAGATTCGACTATCGGAGCGGACCTTCCTCATCGACGTCGTGATGGACACCCCGAAGAGATTCTCGACCCTGGTCCGACGGTCGCTGGAGGGTGAGCTGGCCGGCCTCGGTCCGGCGGTCCTGCGCAGCAGGTTCCACAACCAGGAGCACTGGAACATCGGTGACCTGGTGCGCCAGTTGGACACCATCGTGCGCAAGGGGAGTCACGGTGTGGTGCTCAAGGCGCCGGATGTACCCGAGATCGCGGCCGCCATCGGTCGGCTGACCGCCGCGCGGATCCCGGTGATCACCCTGGTGACCGACGTACCGGCCAGCACACGCATCGCACATGTCGGGATGGACGATCGCGCGGCGGGCGCGACGGCGGCCTATCTTGTGCACCAGTGGTTGCGGCGAGTTACCGGGGACGTATTGGTGGTGACCAGTAGTGAGCTGTTCCGCGGGGAAGAGGAGCGCGAGAAGGGGTTTCGCGCGGCGCTGCGTGAGTACGACTCGACACGGCACATCGTCGACATCCAGAATTCCGACGGTCTGGATTCCACCTGCCGGCGGCTGGTGCAGACGGCGTTGGCGGAACATCCCGATCTGGTCGCGGTGTATTCGATCGGCGGCGGTAACACGGGTATCGCCGCCGCGTTCGAGGCCGCCGACCGGACATGTGAGGTCTTCGTCGGGCACGATCTGGCGGCCTCGAACCGTGAGCTGTTGGTGCAGGGCAGGCTGACGGCGGTGTTACATCACGACCTGGCCGCCGACATGCGGCGGGTCGCCCGTCTGGTGATGGTGTTTCACGGAGCCCTACCCGGACCGCTGCCGACGGAACGCTCGGCGATCCAGGTGATCACCCCGCACAATCTGCCGCCTGCGCGGCCCTACTGAAGCTCCAGTTGCGCCCGGATCTGGTCGGCAACCTCGAGCGTCGAGATCGCGTACCGCAACGGATGGATCTCCGATTCGATGCGTCCGTCGGTGATCAGCCGGGCGGCCTCGACGGCCGCGAAGTGCAATCCGTCGGCCTGCACGCCGGGCTTCTCGTCATAGTGCAGGACCCCGCCGGGCTCGGTCGGGTGGCCCCGATGCCGGGTCAGGGTGAACGGCCCGGGCATGAAGAATGGCCCGTCGATGTGCAGCGTTGCGTCCCGACCGGCGATTGTTGCCGCGGTCGGGGTGTCAGACAGCATCGTGGTGTGCAGCACGGCCTGGTTACCCTCGGCGTCGGCGAGCAGCGCCGAGATCTGCCCGTTGACACCGGGGCGGGCGTCCTGACCCTGCGCGAACACCGTCGTGAATGATCCGAACACCATGTGAGCCAGCGCAATCGGATAGGTACCCAGGTCGAGCAGTGGGCCGCCGCCCAGTGTCGCGTCATAGATCCGGTGATCGGGGGTGAAGAACTCACCGTGGTCGGCGATCACCGTGCGGATCTCGCCGAGCGCACCGTCGTCGAGCAGCTGGCGGATGACGTCGAACTTCGGGAGGAACTTCGTCCACATCGCTTCGCCGGCGAACCGATTGTTGCGCACCGCGGCGGCAGCGATATCCCGGGCTCCCGCCGCGTCGACCGCGAGCGGTTTCTCGACCAGGACGTGCTTGCCGGCATTCAACGCGTCGATCGCGTTGTCGCGGTGGCTCGGGTGAGTGGTCGCGATGTAGACGATGTCCACATCCGGATCGCTGAAGAGTGCCTCGTAACTGCCGTGTGCGTGCGGCAGCGACCACTGGGCGGCGAAGGCTGTCGCCCGGTGCAGATCGCGCGAACCGACTGCCATCACCTGTTGAGTCGTGTTGTGCTGCAGGGATTCGACGAATCGCTGGGCGATCCAACCGGGACCTGCGATGCCCCAGCGCAGTGTGGGTGCCTCGCGCGGATCGGAGGTTCTCGGCACGGGGAGCGCGGTCATGACGGAAGCGTAGCGATCAAATCGCTATTTGTTAAGACATTAGTATGTAATACTCGGCCGCATGAGCGTGCGTATCGGAGTCATCGGCGTCGGCGTCATGGGCGCCGACCATGCCCGCAAGCTGGCCCGTTCGGTATCGGGTTCTGAGGTGGTGGCCGTCAGCGATTTTGATGCCGCCGTGGCTGGTGCGGTGGCAGACGAACTCGGGGCTCGGGTGCACGCCGACGGCGGGGCGCTCATCGCGGATTCCGAGGTGGACGCCGTCGTCATCGCCACGCGCGATGACGCACATGCCGGTCTGGTCCGTGCCGCGCTCGCCGCGCGAAAGCCCGTGATGTGCGAGAAGCCTTTGGCACCAACCGCGACTGAGTGCCGGGAGTTGGTGGACGAGCAGCTGGCGCTGAATCTTCCGGTTGACCTCGTCACCGTGGGATTCATGCGGCGGTTCGACCCGTCCTATGTCACGTTGCGGCAGCGGGTCTCCGGGGGAGAGTTCGGGCAGGCGCTGGTGGCGCACTGCATCAGTCGCACCGTCAGCACCTATCCCGGTGGCGATTCCGCGTCGTCGATCACCAATTCGGCAATCCATGAACTCGACATCGTTCCGTGGCTGCTGGACTCGCCGATCGTGGAGGTGAGCTATCAGCATGGGCGGTCGTCGGCGAACTCGGGGACACGGCAGGATCCGCAGATCTATCTGCTGCGGACGGCCTCCGACGTGTTGGTCACCGTCGAACTGTTCCTCAACGCGCGCTACGGGTACGACACCCGGTGCGAGGTGGTGATGGAGACCGGAACCGCCGCGCTGACGTTGCCCACCCATGTGATCATCGATGCCGAACGATCCAGGGGTGTCGACTATCCCGCCGACTGGATCCCGCGCTACTCCGATGCCTACCGCATCGAATTGCAGGAGTGGATCGATTCGATCCGCGAGCAGCGGCCGTCCACACTGGCCACCGCGGTCGACGGGTTGCGGGCTGCCCAGGTGGCCGACGCACTGGTCGAATCGATGGCGGCCGGCGGCTCCTGGGTGAAGGTCGCGGACTGACGCGGCTTACGCCAGCGCGAGAAACAGCTTCTCCAGTTCCGCTTCGGTCATCGGCTTCGACCCGTCGGCGGACTGGCCGGAAATGCACTCCCGGAGCCCGGTCGCAACGATCTTGAACCCGGCGCGGTCCAGCGCGCGTGATACCGCCGCCAACTGTGTCACCACGTCCTTGCAGTCACGTCCCTGCTCGATCATCGAGATCACACCGGCCAACTGGCCTTGTGCTCGTCGCAGCCGATTGAGCACCGCGGCGATGCTGTCCTCGTCACCGGTCATGTTTCACGCCTTCCCGTCTGGTACCGCAACAGCGTACCCATGGGGGTATATTCCGCGTCTCGCGATTCTGGGCGATTCGGTCTTGGTGGCCGTTCGATTGATGGTGACGCTGGTCGACGAACGCGTGACCAAATACGCCTGGGGGTATAGTGGCGCCCATGGCCAATATACCCATGGGGGTATATCGGCGAGACTACAGCCCAAGGAGGAGCCGATGATCTTCACGCAGTACTACCTGGAGTGTCTCTCGCACGCGTCATACCTGATCGGGGACGAGAAGAGCGGTCGTGCCGCGATTGTCGACCCGCAACGCGATATTGCCGAATACCTCGCCGACGCCCGCGGACACGGTCTGACCATCGACTGGGTCATCGAGACGCATTTCCACGCAGACTTCCTGTCCGGCCACCTGGAGCTCGCGGAAGTCACGGGAGCCCGGATCGTCTACTCGTCGGTGGCAGAGACCGAGTTCGAGTCGGTGGGTGTCGGCGACGGCGAGCGCTACTCGCTGGGCGACGTGACATTGGAGTTCCGCCACACACCGGGACACACCCCGGAATCGATGAGCATCGTCGTCTATCAGCATGCCGACGATGGGGTGCCCTACGGTGTGCTGACCGGCGACACGCTGTTCATCGGTGATGTGGGCCGCCCCGACCTGTTGGCTTCCGTCGGCCTCACCCGGGAAGAGCTCGCGGACAGCCTGTACGACTCATTGCACGGCCAGTTGATGACACTGCCCGATGCGACCAGGGTGTACCCCGCGCACGGTGCCGGGTCGGCCTGCGGCAAGAACCTGTCGACCGAGCTGTGGTCCACGATCGGTGAGCAGAAGGCGACCAACTACGCGCTGCGGGCACCCGACAAATCGACATTCCTGACACTGGTGACGGCGGGTCAGCAGCCTGCGCCCAGCTATTTCGGCTATGACGCGATCCTCAACCGGAAGGATCACAATCTGCTCGACGAGGATGCGGTACCGCCGGCGATGACCTATGAAAAGGTTCGGGACGCCATCGATGGTGGTGCTGTCCTGATAGACGGGCGAACTCCCGAGGACTTCGCGCTGGGCCACCTGCGCGGGTCGATCAACATCGGATTGGCGGGGCGTTATGCCGAGTTCGCCGGCTCGGTATTGCGATCGGATGTGGACATCGTGTTGCTCACCGACCCTGGCCAGGAACTCGAAGGCAAGATCCGGCTGGGCCGTATCGGTTTCGATCGAGTGGTGGGTCATGTGGCACAACCCGATGCGGTCATGTTCGCCCATCGCGATGATGTCACGGTCGCCTCGCGTCTGACCGCCGGGGCGTTCGACGACCGGCTGGATCATCTGGTGAACCTGCAGATTATCGATGTCCGTAACCCCGGTGAGGTCCAGGCAGGGGTCATTCCCGGTGCTATGACGATCCCCGTCGGCCAGCTGCCTGCCCGGATCGCCGAACTCGATCCCGCGCGACCGACGGTCGTGTACTGCGCAGGCGGCTACCGCTCGTCGGTCGCCGCAAGTCTGCTGAGGCACAGTGGCTTTGCCGATGTCAGCGACATTCTTGGCGGCTACGGCGCCTGGACGGCAGCGCAAAAGGACGACTGACTGTGCCGATGAACATCGTGCTGGTGCTGACGTTCGGTGCCGTCGTCGGTGTGCTGCTGGGCCTACTCGGGGGCGGGGGATCGATCCTGGCAGTGCCCACCCTGGTCTACGGCCTGGGTCTGGGCATCGAGCAGGCCATTCCGATGTCGCTATTCGTGGTCGGCGCCGCCTCCACGGTGGGCGCGATGCCCAGGATCTCCGCCGGTCAGGTGCAGTGGCGCCTGGCCGCCGTGTTCGCGTTGGTCGGGATGCCTGCGACATATCTCGGCGCCACGGTCGGTGGACACCTTCCGCAGTCGGTACTGCTCGCCGGGTTCGCGGTGGTCATGGTGTTGGCCGGAATCCGGATGCTGCAGGACGATCGCAAAATCGGAACAGCTTGCGCGGTTGGTGATTCGGGTATCGACTGGCGCCGGTGCGCGTCGAGGTCCATTCCGGCCGGATTCCTCGTGGGATTGCTCACCGGCCTGTTCGGCGTCGGCGGTGGCTTCCTGATCGTCCCCGCACTGGTGCTGCTGCTCGGCGTGCAGATGTCGGTGGCCGTCGGTACATCGCTGCTCGTCATCGTGGCGAACTCGACGGTCGGGATCGCCGCACACGTGAATGGCATCGCGATCGACTGGCCGATCACCGTGGTATTCGTAGGGACAGCGATCGTGGGCTCGCTGATCGCCGGCCATCTCGCCACCGGACTCGACACCCGGCGCCTGCAGCGATGGTTCGCGTATCTCGTGTTCGCCGTGGCGCTCTACATACTGGCTGACATGGTTCTTCTCGGTTAGCTCAGAGCACCGCGTGTGCGGAGTCCGCGGCGAGCTTCAGGGCCTCCCGGACCGGAAGTGCCCGGAAGCTGTCCGACAGGATCTCCACGCCCCATGGCCCCTGAAATCCGAAGTATCGCAACAGTTCCACCAAGCCGAGCAGATCGAAGGTGCCGTCCCCGCAGAGCACCCGGTTGTGCACGGTGTCCTGGAAAAGTGTGCCGACCACCTCGTCCTCGGCATCGTCGAGTTCGACCCCGAAGATCATCTCCGGGCTCAGCGACCGGGCCAGGTCGCCGATCGTCGTTCCCGCCCGGAACACGTGCCAGGCATCGATCAGCAGGCCGGCCGCCGGGTGCCCCGTCTCCCGGATCAGTTCGGCTGCGGCCGGAATGCTGTCGATGATCGAGAACGGCATGGGTTCGATGGCGATCCGGGTGCCATGGGCGGTCGCCTCCTCGGCGATCTCGCGCAGCGGGGCCACAAGTTCGCTGAGATCGGTTGTCCGTGAACCCTGTTCGGATCCGATCTTGATGAACGCGGGATGCAGCACATCGGCCGCCTCGAACAGCAGGTCGCGCACATCGTAGGAATGGCCGAGCTGCCCGCGCGGAATCCACCAGCGTTCGATCAGCTCGATCTCGATATGGTGCAGGCCCGCGGCGGCCGCGAGATCTCCCAGCGCGGCGAACCCGATGGAGTCGCGGATGGCCGACAGGTCATCGGCGATCAAGCCGAATCCGGCGAATCCGGCGTCGGCGATCGCCGCCACCCGCTCGCCGATCGGCACCGGGCTGGTCGCCGGATTGAGCATCGGTGAGGTGTTTCCGGCGCTGGTCCATGCGGTGGCGACAAGTTGTGTCACGGTGCTCCCGTTCGTCGAGCGTGCGTGAATCTGCCCGCGCGCGGTGTGTCTGGTCGCGGATATGCATGCTCGCGGAAAGTACCTACTGGTTTTCGGGGAAGCCGAGGTTGATGCCGCCGTGGCTGGGGTCCAGCCAGCG
>NZ_JBKFAX010000037.1:0-2416 GCF_053345865.1 Mycobacterium sp. C31M
GCGGGTATCGAGTTCGGCGTAGCTCAATTCCAATCGCCCGGAGGAGGTCTCGGCGCTGATAGCGATCGCCGCTGGGGTCGCGGCGGCTTGGCGGGCGAACCCGGCATGCAATGTCTCATCCCGGGTCGGGATCGTCGGAATCGGTTCCACACCCACCAACTCCACACGTTCGGCCGGTGTCAGGAGGGTGAGCCTGAGTTCGCCGATCTTCACATCGTCATCAGCGCGGGCAATCTCATCAAGCACTGAAGTCAGGTGGCGGTCTATGCGGGCGATCGCGTTTGCATCGACGGCCCCAGCGTCGTAAAGCCACTCGTACTCGCAGCCGCCGCCTGGGAGCACGAGCGTCAATGTATTGGGGTGCACACGCTTTGGCGCACCCTTCATGGCGTACATCACTTCGACCGCGATGTCGCTGGTCGCCGCTTCCGCCACATCTCGAAGGCTCGGGTACCGCGCTGCCAGATCCAGTGCGTAGGGTCCGCGTTCCCGTGCTTCTAGCACTTCTGCGCGCAGGGCGTCGACCGCTTCCACACACGTCAGCGACGGAGCGACCGGCACCCGAACGGGAACTCGAGGCGAGACCAGGCCGGCAGCATCCGCAGCCAGCCTGCTGTGCGCGGGATCGGTGACCCACACGTCGAGTGCGGTGAGATCGCCGATTCTCGACAGGTAGAGCCCGAACGCGCCGAGGACCAGATCTGCTGCGCTCAGATCGCCATGCCGGTCAAGGTATGCCAGCACCGAACTCGTGAGATGGGCCGTGCGCACTGCGGGTACCGTCGGCCGTCGTGCGCCCGCACGACCCATCACCGTCGGAATGGTGGCGGGTTGCAACTCGCCGAGGCGCTTGACCCAGAATGGCTCGTGGCGGGTGGTGGTCAGTTCGGAGCTGGCGAGTCGTGCCGACGCGGACGCGTCGAGGCACGAGATCTGTTGCCCCTCGGCAAGCCGGTGCGCTGCGGCCACGACTGTCGGCGTCACGGCCGCGCCGTCCAGCGTGCGAATGTCGGAAATTTCGACGTCGCGCGTCGCGGACGCCACGGCGATGCCGTCGGCGCCGCACCGCAAGATCGTTCCCGGCTCCTTCGCCGAGCGGGTCGCCAGCGGCCGAGCGTTGCCGACCAGGTAGAACGTGTTGTCGATCAGTACTTTTGCCGAGCAGAAGCTGTTCCGGAATGGGCCGAAGTCGAGTGCACGCACCAGCGCATCGATGCGCTCGGCATCGTCGGAGAAAGAGATCACGCCGCCGCGCGCGGGGCGGACGAGACGTGAGAAATAGGTGCGCTCGGCAGCGACCTGCGTTCGTGGTCGTGCGGTTCCCGCCTCGAGCGCCGCAATGAGCTCGGCGAAGGCGGCAAGCCCGGCGTCGTAGCACTTCACGTTGAGTGTGAGCGCCGTGTCACTGTCCGTAACCTCGATTGCGTGTTGGTTCAGGATCGCCCCGGTGTCGATCGCCTCGTCGATCATGTGCCAGCTGACGGCGTGCGACCGTTCGCCGTTGATCAGCGCCCACGACACTGCATTCATCCCTGCGTATCTCGGCAATGGTGCGTCGTGAAAGTTGATCGCACCGCGGCGAGGCATCGCGAGCACTTCAGGCGGGATGATCTTGAAATTGACTATGCTGAAGAGGAAGTCGAAGTCCTGGCGTCCGCAGTAAGTTGTCATGTCTTCGGCCGGTCCGGCAGTCGGAACCCCGTTCGACTCGGACCAGACTCGAAAGTTGCGATCTGCGGGCATGACGCCGACGATGCGATGGCCGCGGTCGAGCAGCACCTTCGTGCAGTTGATCGCGAGTGCACCTTCACCGATGACGACGCATCTGAATCCGATCGAGTTACCCACTGTCACTCCCCAACCGGCGTGGATGGCTCGCACACTGCCATGATGATCTGCTCGGTCGCAACGCCGGACCTGGTAACTGAGAACAACATCCATGGCTGCATCGGTGACAACGCATAGTTGTCGACTGCATCGATCGCGCCGTCCATAGTTCGTGCCTCTCGGTCAGGCTGGATCGCCGCTTGTACAGCGTGCGGTTTCTTCGGGCCATTGATGGGTGCGCCGAATCTGGCGACGTGCGGCAGCGGGTGCATGGTGTCAGCGTCTTCCGGTGAGTTCGCGTTGGTGTGCACACGCTTCGCGTTGTTTTCGGGCGCGGGTCATGGTGGCCTCGGTGTTTCTCTGGTGGTGCCGGCCGGTGATGTGCCGCGCGAGGGTGCGCACGGTGGGGTACTGAAGGAGCGCGGTGATGGGCAGGTCGGCGTGCAGTCTGCTGGTCAGCTGCATGTGCACCCGAATGCTGAGTAGCGAGTCGCCGCCGAGTTCGAAGAAGTGGTCGTCGAGGCCGACTTTGTCGATGCGGAGTACGGCTTTCCAGATGTCGGCGATGGTTTGTTCTGCGGGGTCGCGT
>NZ_JBKFAX010000038.1:0-1688 GCF_053345865.1 Mycobacterium sp. C31M
TAGCTGGCTGTAGGTCGAGTCAAGGGGTGTGGAGGCCGTAGTGGGTCGACGCCCCAAGGCCGGGCGTGTTTTCGTGCGGTCGGTGGTGCTGCTGGGTTGGGGCGGGTGCCTGGCGCCCACGCTGACGTATGCAACCTCGGTGGGTTATCTGGCGTCGTTCGGGCTGCCGTGGAGGCGAAGGGCCGGGTGCCAAGCTAGCCTCGGCGTGACCCGGGGGTTCGCCATAGCGGGTACGGCATCTGATCCGGCCCTTCGTCCCGTCCGCTTAGCGTGGCACTACCGACGGGAGTTGTGAAGGGTGTTGGTCGGTCCTTTCGCCGGGGGTGTGGTGCGGTGGGGTCTAGGCCCAGCGGGTCGGTTCGTAGGTGGCGTGGTCGCGCACGAGTGCGTGGGCGATGCGGTTGGCGCGATGGGCCAACGCGCAGGCGACGATGCCGCCGGGCTTGCCGCGATCTTTGAGTCCGTGGGCGTAGGTCTTGGCGGCCGGTTCGTTGAGCCATAGTCCGATACCAAGGTCGATCAGGGCGCGGCGCAGGGCGACGCTGCCTTCACGGCTGATGCCGCCGTCGCGGCGTTTGTGAGCGGATTCGTATTGCATCGGGGACAACCCCGACGCGCGGTAGATCTGCCGGGGTCCCGGCCAGCGTTTCGGATCGCCAAGGGCAGCAGCGTAATTGGATACTCGTATCACTGCCCAGCCCGGTACCGAAGTCAGCGTCGCGTACGGGCTGCGCGGCAGTAGCAAGGTCAGCGCGGTCTCCGCGGACTGGATCTGGTCGTCCAGATCGGCCAACAACACCAGGTCGGCAGCCAGTATCCGGCGCGCGATCACTGCGTCTCGGGTTGGCAGTGCATCGCGGGCCGCGGCGACCAGACGCTCAGCGACGGGGCGGCGCAGTTGCAGGTCGCGGGTCGCGGCGAACCGGATCAGCCGGGTGACTCCGAGCCCGGCCAGCCGCGCCGGGTCGGTGAACTCGGCCGCGATTAGCCGGCCGATCTTGGTGCCCAGTACGTCGGGCAGGGCCAGGGTCAGTCCAGGAAAGGCGCGGTCCAGCTGGCCGAGCAGCTGATTCTTCGTCGCGCTACGCGCAGCGACCCGCCGGCTCCGATGTGTGGCCCAGGCGCTGATCTCACCGGTCACGACATCGCGATCGGTGACCGGGCGTCCGTACCCGGCCAGCACCAGCTCGGTGATCGCCTCGAGGTCGATCACGTCGGTCTTGATCCGGCGTCGTCCCTGCACTCGGCGTTGCTCGGCGACCTGAGCGGGATTGAGTTCCAATACTTCCCACCCATCGGGCCATCGATGGTCGAGCACCGGTCGGTGATAGTGGCCGGCCGCCTCCACGCCCACCTTGACCTGCACCGCTGCAGATGCGGCAGCCATCGCGCGAGCCGCCGCAGCGGCCAGACCCGACCCGGTCATCGCGAATTCCGACGGCGCGAGCAACCGATGGCGAGCCGCGTCGGTCACCGAAAGCACTGCTGAGGTCTTGCCGACATCGACGGCAACGACGATCGTGGACGACGTGACTGGAGCTACATGCACAGACACAACAACACCTCCGGGGTGTGTCAGGAGGTTCCACGTGCGTCAACACGCGGACCCCGAAAAGGAATCAGTTACAGATCCCTTCCTGACACCTCCGGAGGCATTTGAGAAGGACCAACTCGATCTATATCAGCGG
>NZ_JBKFAX010000039.1:0-1499 GCF_053345865.1 Mycobacterium sp. C31M
GCGGTGTGTCTGGTCGCGGATATGCATGCTCGCGGAAAGTACCTACTGGTTTTCGGGGAAGCCGAGGTTGATGCCGCCGTGGCTGGGGTCCAGCCAGCGGGTGGTGATGGCTTTCTGGCGGGTGAAGAATTGGACGCCGTCGAGGCCGTGGGCGTGGGAGTCGCCGAACAGGGAGGCTTTCCAGCCGCCGAAGCTGTAGTAGGCCATCGGGACGGGGATGGGGACGTTGATGCCGACCATGCCGACCTCGACTTCGTTCTGGAAGCGGCGTGCGGCGCCGCCGTCGTTGGTGAAGATGGCGGTGCCGTTGCCGTACGGGTTGGAATTGATCAACTCCAGGGCCTGGTCGTAGGTTTCCACCCGCACGACCGCGAGGACGGGGCCGAAGATTTCGTCGGTGTAGACGCTCATGTCGGGGGTGACGTTGTCGAGCAGGGTGGGGCCGAGCCAGAAACCGTCTTCACCGCCGTCGGCCTGCACGGTGCGGCCGTCGACGACGACTTTGGCGCCGTCGGCTTCTCCGGCGTCGATGTAGGAGGCGACTTTGTCGCGGTGGGCTTTGGTGACCAGGGGGCCCATGTCGGAGTCGCCTGCGCCGTCACCGATTTTCAGTCCGACGGTGCGTTCGCGGATTTTGGCGACGAGGTCATCGGCGATGGGTCCGACCGCGACGGCCGCGGAGATGGCCATGCAGCGTTCCCCGGCGGAGCCGAAGCCGGCGTTGACCATGGCGTCGGCGGCCAGGTCGAGGTCGGCATCGGGCAGGATGACGGCGTGGTTCTTGGCGCCGCCGAGGGCCTGGACGCGTTTGCCGGTGGCGGTGCCGGTGGCGTAGACGTACTGGGCGATCGGGGTGGACCCGACGAAGCTCACGGATTTGATTTTGGGGTTGGTGAGTAGTTCGTCGACGGCGGTTTTGTCGCCTTGTAGGACGTTGAAGACGCCGTCGGGCAGTCCGGCTTCCTTCCACAGTGCGGCGAGCCAGAGTGCGGCCGACGGGTCTTTTTCGGAGGGTTTGAGCACGACGGTGTTGCCGGCGGCGATGGCGACGGGGAAGAACCACATGGGGACCATGGCGGGGAAGTTGAAGGGGGAGATGATCGCGACCGGGCCGAGGGCTTGGCGGATGGAGTGCACGTCGACCTTGGTGGAGGCGTTTTCGGTGTAGCCGCCTTTGAGCAGGTGGGGGATGCCGCAGGCGAATTCGACGACTTCTTGGCCGCGGGTCACTTCACCGAGGGCGTCGGAGACGACCTTGCCGTGCTCGGAGGTGATGATTTCGGCGAGTTCACCCTTGCGTTCGTTCAGGAGTTCGCGGAAGGAGAAGAGGATCTGGGTGCGCTTGGCCAGGCTGGTGTCGCGCCAGGCCGGGAATGCGGCGGCGGCGGCATCGATGACCGCTTGGGCATCGTCGATCGAGGCCAGGGCGACCTGACCGGTCACCTGCCCGGAGGCCGGGTTGGTCACCGGCGCCGTCGAACCAGACGAACCCTCGAAGA